>CAMDKT010000031.1 GCA_945900935.1 Candidatus Sulfopaludibacter sp. SbA3
TCGACTTGATCGCGTTGGCGTTCGATGCCGACATCACGCGTTCGGTGGCATTCATGCTCAACCGCGAAGACGGCATGGGCATTAGCGATACATTCCCGTTGAAGCTCGGCCTGTCAAAAACACATCATAATCTCTCGCACGCCACCGACAAAGAAGGGCAGTTACAGTTCGCCAAATATGACCTGTTCCTGAGTCATCAAATCGCGCATTTCCTGGGGAAACTCACTGGTTATAAGGACCGTAGCGGCAGCGTTCTCGACAATACCGTGGTGCTTTTCGGAAGCGGTGCCAGCACGACGCACTATTCTCGCAACCTTCCGACGCTGATCGCCGGCGGCGCTAACATGGGACTCAAGCATGGGACGTATTTCCGAAGCGGCGAGTCGCGGATGGCGAATATGTATCTGAGTATTCTGCGATCGATGGGTATCGAGCAGGAATCGTTTGCCGACAGTACCGGCACGCTGAGCAGTTCGATCTTTACGCGCACTTAGGCAAGCCAGATACTTGCAACCTGCGCGACCTGGCGGCGGTTTTGCGGCTGAATTAAACAAGTTGGCCGAATTAGTTCCCCGGCAAACTCCCGGCGCGCGTTTCTACTTCTTTGGCGTCCACTCTCGGCTGAGCTTCTGGGCTTCGGCTATTTGGGCGGGGGTCATACTTCTTTCCAGTGCATCCCGTGCAGTTTTCCCAAGTTCGTTACCCTGTGCGGCTGCCAGGTTCCTCCACATATACGCGATGACGAGGTCTTTGGGCACGCCTTCACCGCTGGCATACATCAGACCCAGGTTGTACTGTGCGGCAGCATTTCCCTGTTCCGCAGCCTTGCGGTACCACGCTACGGCATGTACGGCGTCCTTTGGCACGCCTTCACCGCTGTAATACATCACACCCAGGTTGAACTGTGCGAAAGCATCTCCCTGGTCCGCAGCCTTGCGGTACCACGCTACGGCCTGTACGGCGTCCTTGGGCACGCCTTCACCTGTGCGATACATCACACCCAGGTTGTACTGTGCGGAAGCATTTCCCTGTTCCGCAGCCTTGCGGAACCACGCTACGGCCTGTACGGCGTCCTTTGGCACGCCTTCACCTGTGCGATACATCACACCCAGGTTCGACTGTGCGGAAGCATTTCCCTGTTCCGCGGCCTTGCGGTACCACGCTACGGCCTGTACGGCGTCCTTTGGCACGCCTTCACCTGTGTCATACTTCACACCCAGGTTGTACTGTGCGGAAGCATTTCCCTGGTCCGCAGCCTTGCGGTACCACGCTACGGCCTGTACGGCGTCCTTTGGCACGCCTTCACCGCTGGCATACATCAGACCCAAGTTGCGCTGAGCGGAAGCATCTCCCTGTTCCGCAGCCTTGCGGTACCACGCTGCGGACTGTACGGCGTCCTTTGGCACGCCTTCACCGCTGTCATACATCAGACCCAAGTTGCGCTGAGCGGAAGCATCTCCCTGTTCCGCAGCCTTGCGGTACCACGCTACGGCCTGTACGGCGTCCTTTGGCACGCCTTCACCGCTGGCATACATCACACCCAGGATCCATTGTGCGTCAGCATGTCCCTGTTCCGCAGCCTTGCGGAACCACGCTGCGGCCTGTACGGCGTCCTTTGGCACGCCTGCACCTGTGTAATACATCAGACCCAGGTTGAACTGTGCGGAAGCATTTCCCTCCGCTGCCAATGTTCGGAGTCCCTGCAAGGCTGTCTTGTTGCCCTTCGTAGCGGAAATCCGAAGTTGGACCGGGTCCTGCTGAGCTTGAGCCACACCCAACGTAAGCAGCAGCAAGCAGTACATTAATATTTTCATCGGTGCGCCTTCGTACACACCAGTCTATCGCTAGTGCTGATAGCTGTTTCTCTCCCCGCAACAGTCCTCCGAGCCAATGACGTACAGGTTCTGCCGAAGCCAGCCTCTCCAGATCGGGCGTTTGATTCGACGAACATCGCGTTAGTTCGCCTCTTTTCGGCCAGTTTGGGGCTGTTTGGCAGGTGCCGCACACAGTCCCCGCACAAAATTCTTGCCGTTGCAGTCCGGCCCAATGAGCAGTCTTGAGCAATTGGCGGCAAGGATTCTAAGCAGGGTCATACGGAGCCAAGTAGATCTTGCTGTCGTGGTGATTCAAACCGAGGCGAACACGATCTAGCCAGCCGGTCCTTCCGAGCACATTTTTGTCGATCATAGGGTCGGCAAAGAAGTAGACCATAGATTGCGTCGCAACACCAAAAGCGATGAGTTCGATTTCGTGGCCGTAGGCTTCAAACCCGCTGTTAGCCGTCCGGAAACGCTTGCGGATTCCGCTGGTCAGGTCGATGTCAAGCGCATTAGCGATCTCGGTTCGAAAGATACAAAAAGAGGCTCCGGTGTCCACGGTAGCAGCGACTGGGACTTGGTTCGCGCCCGAGCGAAGCGTGACCGGCACCACGACGCTTTCATCCTCACCAGAATATTCGTAGACCCGAGTGAACTCCAGTTGAAACATTCCCTACCATCCGCCGAACGGAAGATCCCGGTCCCTGGGAACGCTAGCGAAAATCGGATCGGCTCCAGCCGCCTTGGCCGCCGCAATGACGGCTACCAGTTTTTCTCCGTGCGCAACCAGGCGGGGCCCATCTAGAGCGACCCACTGCCCTGCGTACGGACCGGATTCTCTTGCAAGCCACTGCAACTCCGCGCGTCGCTCGTTGACGGGCTCCGTGGACTCCCAACTCAACCGTGCCGGGGCTTCTTCAAGCGTCAGGTGGACGCGTTGATGCTCGGGGAGGATAAGCGGCTCAAGCGGGCGCAATATCCCTTGTTCATAAACGGCTTCGAGCTGGCGTGCCATAACACCTTTATTGTACAGGTTGGCGATGCGGCAGCGTTCTCGACAATACCGTGGTGCTTTTCGGAAGCGGTGCCAGCACGACGCACTATTCTCGCAACCTTCCCACATTGATCGCCGGCGGCGCGAACATGGGACTGAAGCACGGGACTTACTTCCGAAGCGGGGAGTCGCGGATGGCGAATATGTATCTGAGTATTCTGCGATCGATGGGTATCGAGCAGGAATCGTTTGCCGACAGTACAGGCACGCTGGGCAGTTCGATCTTTACGCGGTCGTAGGCAAGGAACGGACGGGAAGGGCGCACCCCGCGGTTTGCTCGAAGCAGGCCATGCTGAACGATCCTTGGGTTCTCACCGAACGCATTTCAGGCGGGGTGGTACGGGGTTAGCTTCAAACCCGCTGTTCGCCGTCCGGAAACGCTTGCGGATTCCAGGACTCTGCTCATTTTGAACTCCTTTTCACGGCGTAGCGTTTGGCCATGGCTGTAAGTGCGAGACGGAGACGGCCGATCTCCGATTTCAGCGACTGGCGCGCGGCGAGGGCGGCGGTCAAGTCACCCTCGCGAGCCAGCAGTTCGAGCTTGCTCGCGGCGTCGTAGGCTCCCTTGGCGGCGAAATTCCCGACGGTGCCTTTTAGGGCGTGGGCGGCCTCGCGCAGGAGCGCCGCGTCATTGGCGGCGATGGCCTTGCCGATTTTGAGCATCATCCTGGGACTGCCGGCGAGGAACATCGCGATCAACTCCCTCAGGAGCTTGCGATTGCCGCCTAAGCGCTCGAGGAGTGCGGGTTCGTCACAGGCTGCCGCGCGGGTCCGAATTGCGGCCCGCTCTGTTGAAGGCGCGATCCAAGTTGTTGATTCCACGACACCGGTCGCTCGCGCCTTCGTTCGTTTTGGTGGGCCGCATGCCCATGACCACTCCCTGACGGTCGCGGCTCGGTAGGCGGCGGGTTCGCCGGTGTTTGGCGCGGCGACGGCGGGTTCCTCAGTGTGTGGCGCGGCGGCGGGTTCGCCGGTGTGTGGCGCGGCGGCGGGTTAGCCGGAACGCTGCGCGAGGTTTTCGATAGTATCGAAGAGTATCTGGGCCTGGATTGGCTTAGCGACATAGGCGTCCATACCGGCCTGCAGACAGCGCTCGCGGTCGCCAATCATGGCATGGGCGGTCATGGCGACGATGGGAATGTGGCGACCGGTTCCGCGTTCCTTCTCGCGGATGGCGGCAGTGGCTTCGAGTCCGCCCATCTTGGGCATCTGCACGTCCATGAGAATGAGATCGAACTCCTTTTCTTCGAGCGCGGCGAGGGCCAGCAGCCCGTTGGCGGCAACGGAGACTTTGTGGCCGCGCTTCTCCAGAAGGCTGACGGCAACCTTTTGGTTGATGGGCTGATCCTCGGCGAGGAGAATGCGCAGACTTCTTACCGATGACTTGACTGGGGCGGACTTGGCTGCGGACTTGGCGGGAGCGGGGGAAAACGCGGCGGCGATGGCGTCGAAGAGATCGGAATGTTTGACGGGCTTGGTGAGGTAGGCAACGATACCGGACTGGCTGACGCGGGGGCCGTCGCCGGGATGGCCGAGGGAGGTGAGCATGATGACGGTGGTCGCGCTCAAATGGCGATCCCGCCGCACCTGGGCGGCGAGAGTGAAACCGTCCATCACGGGCATTTGGCCATCGATGAGGGCCAGTTGAAAGGGTTTGGCGGCGGCGGCGGCGCTGCGGAGCGCGTCCAAGGCGGCGGTGCCGCTGTCAAACAAAGTGGGTTTCATGCGCCAGTTCTTGAGAATCTCCTGAAGGATGCGGCGGTTGGTGGCGTTATCGTCGACGACAAGGACGCGCAAACCACGAAGCAGCGCCGGTTTGGCGGGCCGCTTCGGGGGCGGAGGGACACTGGGCAAGCCGAAGCGCGCTGTGAAGTGAAAGCTGCTTCCCTGCCCGACGGCGCTCTCCAGCCAGATTCGTCCGCCCATTAAGTTGACCAGTTGGGAGCAGATGGCGAGGCCCAGTCCGGTGCCGCCATATTCTCTGGTGGTAGAACTGTCAGCTTGGGCGAAGGCTTCAAAGATGAGTTGTTGTTTCTCGGGGGCGATACCGATTCCGGTGTCGGTGACGATGAAGTGCAGTTCGGCGGCGCCGCCAAGGGAGGAAAGGACACGCACGTCGACGACGACCTCGCCCTGTTTTGTGAATTTGATGGCATTTCCGGCGAGGTTAGTGATGATTTGCCGGAGACGGCCGGGATCTCCGGCGACGAACTCCGGCGTCTCGGGCGGGATGTGGCAGGCCAGTTCCAGATCCTTGCTTTCGGCGCGCATGGCGAGGATGCGGAGGGTATCTTCGAGAAGGTCGCGGAGGTTGAATTCGGTATGTTCGAGGTCGAGGCGGCGGGCTTCGATTTTGGAGAAATCGAGGATGTCCTCGATGAGGCTCAGGAGGGAATCGGCGGATTCTTTAACGGCGGCGAGGTACTCACGCTGCTCGGGGCGGAGTTTGGTGTCGAGGGCGAGGCCGGTCAGGCCGATGATGGCATTCATGGGGGTGCGAATCTCGTGGCTCATGTTGGCGAGGAATTCGCTTTTGGCCTCGGTGGCGGATTCGGCGCGGCCTTTGGCGAGTTCCAGTTCCTTGACCAACTGGGCGAGACGGGCGGCGTTTTCCTCCTGGGCCTCTTCGGCGCGCTTGCGGCTGGTGATATCCTTGGCCGCGCAGTAGATCAACCCCAGTTCCGTGCTCGGCCACGCCGTCCACAGAAACCAGCGGTAGCCGCCGTCCTTGGTGCGATACCGATTCTCAAACGAAATGGTGTCGGTGCCGGTGGCGAGCTTAACGTTTTCGGCGATGGTAGCATCCCGATCGGCGGGGTGAATGAAGTCCAGAAAGGGGCAGGCCATCAACTCCTCGCGGGTGAAGCCGAGGACCTTTTCCCAGGCGGGGTTGAGTCGCTTAAAGCGGCCGTCGAAGCCGGCAATGCCGAGCATGTCGATAGATAGGCTGAAGAAGCGGTCCAACTCCTCGGTGGCGCGGTTGCGTTCGGTGACGTCGAGGAGCGCGGAACGAATTCCGAGCACATTGCCGGAGTGATCTTCAATGAGGCGCTCGTGAATTTCGACATCGAGAGGGTCGCCGCCGGGGCGGACGAACCGCCGTTGAAACGGAGCGATCAAGGCGTCTCCGGCGATTTTCCGGAACACCGACTGGCGGCTGGATTCCCGCTCTTCGGGCAGCACAAATTCCCAGGCGTGCTTGCCTATGATCGACTCCGGCTCCAGCCCCAGCAGGTCGCATTCGGCGCGGTTAACACGGCGGATGATTCCTTCCTGATCAATCTCGTGATAGGCCACGGGGGCTTGGTCAAAGAGGGTACGAAAGCGGACTTCGCTGGTGCGTAGCGCCTCCTCTGCCTGGCGGCGCTCCATGAACTGGCCGATCTGGCTGCCGACAGTGCCAATCATCTTCAGAAGTTTTTCATCCGGCTCACGGATCTCGCGGCTGAAGAATTCCAAAACGCCGAGCACATCGCCTTGCAGGACGATGGGAAAGGCAAAAGCGCCGCGCAGGCCCTCCTTGGCCGCCGCCGGTCCGCGGGGAACGTTCAAATCCTGGAGTACGTCGGGAATCCAAGCGGGTAGGCCGGTTGCCCAGACGCGTCCGGGCAAGCCGATGCCGGGAAGGAACGTGGTCCGCCTGGTGAGAGCATCGAATTCGGCGACTTGCACTTCCGGGGTGTGCCAGGTATCGACGCACCGTAGGACATTGGCGGGGCGGTCCACGCACCAGACTGCGCCGCGCTCCCAACCCAAGGTTTCACAAAGGGCCTGGAGAATCCGGGGGGCGGCGTCATTGAGGGAGTCGGACTCGGCCAGGACACGCGCCGTAGCGTATTGGGCGGCCAAGTGTTGTTCAACGCGAGTCATCGGCAATGGAGGCATGATAGCAGTTTCGGCGGGGCGGGCGGGCGGAGGAAATTCCAGTGCTTCTTGCCAACCCCATCACACTTGTGAAACCATTTTTACATCAATGCGCATTCGCTCTGTAATCTTGCTGACCGCCCTGGCTTTCCTGCCGCTCTTCGGGGAACCTTTTAATGCCATTCAACGGAAATGGTGGGCGATTCAGCCCGTGACCGCGCCCGGTTTGCCGGCCCTTGACGCGGCGGGGCAGAAGTGGGTCCGCAACGAGATTGACCATTTCATTTACGACAAGCTCAAGAGCAAGAGTATCCAGCCGGCAGCGGCGGCGAGTCGGCAGGTGTTTCTGCGCCGCGTGACGCTCGACCTTACCGGCCTGCCGCCGACTCCGGCGGAAGCGCAGGCATTCCTGAGCGACAACAAGCCGGGCGCGGAGGAGCGACTGGTCGACCGGCTTCTGGCCAACCCGCGATATGGGGAACGCTGGGGCCGGCACTGGCTCGACGTCGTGCGCTATGCCGATAGCGACGGTTTCAAACAGGACGAGACCCGCCCGAACATGTGGCGGTATCGGGACTGGGTGATCCAAAGCTGGAATGAGGACAAGCCCTTTAACCGGTTCATCAAAGAACAGATCGCCGCCGATGAACTTTACCCCGGCGACACGAAAGCTCTGCCTGGCCTGGGATACCTTCGGCTGTTTGAAGACGAGTTTAATCAGGCCAACATACATCTGCGGCGCCAGGAGCTGTTGAACGACACTACGGATAACACGGCCTTTGCTTTTATGGGCATTACGCTCGGCTGCGCGCGCTGCCACGACCACAAGTTCGACCCGCTGCTCCACAAGGACTATTACCGGTTGCAGGCCTTCTTCGCCAATATGAAAATTGACGACGAAGCGACGACGGCATCGGCGCGGGAAGTGGCGGAATACAAGGCGCAAATGGCCAAGTACCGGGAGGCGGCCAAGCCGATTCTCGACAAACTGGAAGCGCTGGCGTCCGGCCCGCGCGCGGCCTACCGGCATGAGTATACGGTGCGCTTTCCTGAGGAAGTGCAGACCGTAATCGGCAAGGCCGCCGCTGTCAGAACACCTTTGGACTGGCAGATTTATCACAAGGCCATCACGCAGGTGGACGTCCCCGATAGCGAGGTGATCAGCAAGCGCGGCAGCGCGACCGCGAAGGCGAACTACAAGGCGCTGCTGGCCGAGTTGGACGCTTATAAGGCGCTGCTTCCAAAGCCCCTCCCCACGCTCCAGATCATGCGCGATCAAGCCATTGACGCGCCTTCCACTCATGTCCTGAAGGCCGGTGCCTATGAAGCTCCGCTGGAAGAAGTACAACCGGGCGGGCTGAGCATTTTGGACCCTGCTCCGGCTGTGATTCGCCCGCTGCCGGAGTTGAACTCGAGCGGTCGGCGGACGGCGCTGGCGAACATGCTGGCCGACGCGAACAACCCGCTCACGACTCGCGTCATCGTCAACCGCGTGTGGCAGGGTCACTTTGGCCGCGGCATTGCCGGGACGCCCAATGATTTCGGCCTGATGGGCGAACGACCCAGCCACCGGGAACTGCTCGATTACCTGACGAAAACCTTTACGACGACTGACGGCTGGAGCATTAAGAAGCTGCACCGGCGGATCGTTCTGAGCGCAACTTACGCGCAGGCGTCGGACTTCCGTGAAGAGGCCGCCGCCATCGACAGCGACAACAAACTGCTGTGGCGCTATCCGCGCCGGCGTTTGGAATCGGAAGCAATTCGCGATTCGATGCTGGCCGTCTCCGGACTGCTCGACCCTACGATGGGCGGCCCGGGCGTGTTCCCGCGCGTACCGGAAGGGACGGAGATTCAAGAGGGCCGGCACTGGCGCAAGTCTCGCGGACCGGAGGATGAGTATCGAGCGAGCGTCTATATTTTCGCTCGGCGTTTGGTTCGGTATCCGATGCTGCAGAGCTTTGACACGCCGCTCGCCTTCGAAAGCTGCGGCCGTCGGCAGGAGACGGTGACGGCCGATCAGGCATTGGAAATGATGAATGGCGAGGCGGCCGCCAACTTCGCCCGCGCGTTGGCCCGCCGCGTCGCCAATGACGCCGGGCAAAGCAATGAGGCGCTGGTGGAACGGGCGTTCCGATTGACGCTTGGCCGTGCGCCGTCGGGTGCGGAAATGGTCCGTAGCCGTGAGTTTTTGACCAAGCAGTCGAGTCTCGACGACCTCTGCCTCGCGCTTTTGAGTTCCAGCGAATTCCTCTACATAGACTAATGCCACACGAAACTACACGTCGCGCCTTACTACGCGGGGCCGGGAGCGGGCTTGGCTCCATGGCGATCGCGGCATTGCTGGCTGAAGAGTCGCAGGCCGCGGCGGTCCACGACCCCACCATTCCGCGCAAGCCGCACCATGCGCCGAAGGCTAAATCCGTCATCTTCCTTTTCATGGAAGGAGCGCCCAGCCACATCGATCTCTTCGATCCGAAACCCAAGCTGAATGAGATGAACGGCCAACCGATGCCGGCCAGCTTCGGCAAGGTGATCACGGCCATGGGGACCGCGAACAACACGCTGATGGGCAGCCCGAGGAAGTGGGCGCAACACGGCAAAAGCGGGATCTGGGTGAGCGAACTTTACCCTCATATCGCCAAGCACGCCGACAAGATGGCGGTGCTGCGTTCGTGCCAGTCTGATGGCCTGAACCACGCCGGGGGCGTGGGCCAGATGAACACAGGCGATATTCTTTCGGGCCGGCCGAGTCTCGGCGCGTGGGTTAATTATGGGCTCGGTTCGGCTAATAAAAATCTGCCCGCGTTCGTGAGCATGATCGATGAACGGGAGCCGTTCGGGAACGCCAAGAACTGGGGCTCAGGCTTCCTGCCGGCGTCGTATCAAGGGACGCTTTTCCGGCAAGGTCCGAACCCGATTCTCAACACGAAATTGCCGGAAGGGCAGACCGACGAACGGCAGCGGGCGCGGCTGGCTTATTTGGACGCGCAGAATCGAGAGTACGCCAAGGGCCGGGAAGACGACACGAGCCTGGACGCGCGTATTCGCAGTTTCGAGCTGGCTTACGCGCTGCAAAAATCAGGCCCCGAGGCGGTTGATCTTTCTGGTGAAACCGAAGAGACGAAGACTCTTTACGGTTTGGATAAGCCGGAGACGGCGGTGTTTGGCCGCAACTGTTTGTTGGGGCGGCGGTTGGTGGAACGCGGTGTCCGGTTTGTGGAACTGTACTGCGGCTCCGGCTCCGGCTGGGATGCGCACACGAATCTGGAAGGCAATCACAAGAAGTGGTGCAAGGCTTCGGACCAGCCGGTGGCGGCGCTGCTGGAGGATCTGGAACGGCGCGGGATGTTGCAGGACACGCTGGTCATTTGGGGCGGTGAATTCGGACGCACGCCGTTCAACGAAAAGGGCGACGGCCGTGATCATAATCCGTGGGGATTCACGATGTGGTTTGCCGGCGGCGGCGTCCGCGGGGGGCAGACGATCGGCGCTACCGACGAGATCGGCTTGCGGGCCGTTGAGCGGCACGCGCATGTTCACGACATACACGCTTCGATTTTGTGGCTGCTGGGCCTTAACCATTTGCAGCTTACCTACCAGAACAATGGCCGCGCCGAGCGCCCCACGATTGTCGGCGGTGAGCACATGGTGAAAGAACTCTGGGGTGGGTGATGCCCGCGATTGGCGATGTCGCGGCGAGGGCGAAGGTCAGTGCCGCCACGGGCTCCGCGGCGGTCAGAGTCCTACGCGAGATGAAGAGGAAGGTTCCCGAACAAGCAGGATTGGCCGCTGATGAACGACGATCAACGCCGATAAGAAGTCTCATGTTATCCGCGTTAATCGGCGTTCATCAGCGGCCAGTATTTGTTTCGTGGCGGAGAACCGGAGTACTCCGCTCACCGGCCGGGAGCCCGGTGCCACTTGATTGCGTCGCGGGAGCCTCACGAACGGTCGAGAAATGCTTTAATGGGCCGATAATTCATTTGATTTCCCGGCTCTCACCGCCGACTATAATAAGTAAGTCCAAAAGGGGGCCTTTATGAAACCGATTCTCGCCGCTCTACTGCTCGCGCTCGCCGCTTACTCTCAACAGGTAACCGGAACCATTACTGGAGCCGTATCTGACACTTCGGGCGCCGCCATCGCGGGCGTCGATGTCCGGCTCAACAACGCCCAAACGGGGCTTACACGCAGCGTCAAGTCGGGCGAAGATGGCGGCTTCCGCTTCCTGGTGCTTCAGCCTGGCGTCTATGTCCTGGACGCCATTCAGGCCGGATTCAAGGCAGTCCGCCGCGAGGGGATCGTCGTCGAGGCGGATCGCTCCATTGCGGTCCCTGTCCGGCTGGAAGTCGGCGCCGTCACCGAAGTTGTCGAAGTGACCGGAGGCGCTCCGCTGCTGGAGCCAAATACGTCCTCGCTCGGTACGGTGATGGATGCGCGAAAGGTGGAGGAACTGCCTCTGAACGGCCGCAACCCTCTCGGGCTGGCCAACCTGATTCCCACCGTGCGCGGCATCGGCTTTTTCGGCGGCCAGGTTCTTTCGAGTTGGCGGCTGGCGGCCATTTCCATCGGAGGCGGTCCGCCGCTGGCCAATGGATTCCTGGTGGATGGCATCGCCAGCGAAAAACTCTCCATCGCCGGCACACAGACGTTTCTCTCCATTGATGCCACACAGGAGTTCAAAGTTCTCACCAACGCCATGTCCGCCGAGTTCGGGCGTACTGCCGGCGGCATTATCTCCCTGGTCAGCAAGAGCGGCACGAACCAGTTTCATGGCAATTTGTTCGAGTTCCTCCGCAACGACAATCTGAACGCCAACGATTTCTTCGCCAACCGCGTCGGCCGCGCCGTGGCGCCGCTGGCCTACAACCAGTTCGGCGGCACTCTGGGCGGCCCTGTAAAAAAGAATAAAATCTTCTTCTTTACTAACTACGAAGCGTTCTTTGAACGCCGCACG
Source organism: Candidatus Sulfopaludibacter sp. SbA3 (assembly GCA_945900935.1). Taxonomy (GTDB): domain Bacteria; phylum Acidobacteriota; class Terriglobia; order Bryobacterales; family Bryobacteraceae. The sequence continues at coordinate 11,696 of CAMDKT010000031.1, forward strand.
GTTCAGTCCCTGATCACTACTCCCACGGCCCAACAGCGCACTGGAGACTACTCCGATACGCGCACCGCCAACGGTGCCCTGATCACTATTTTCGACCCCACCACGACCCGCGCCAATCCGGCTGGCGGCTTCGTCCGAGACGCTTTCCCCGGCAACGTCATCCCCTCTAACCGCATCGACGCTGTTGGCCGCAACGCACTGACGCATTTCCCGCAACCCAATCTCCCCGGTGCCGCCAACACGCGGGCGCAGAATACCTTTCTCCAAGGCCCCGGACCCATTAACCGTCACGCCATCACGACAAAGGGAGACTGGAACATCTCCGCAGCCCGCCGCATTTCCGGCCGCTATACCTGGGACGATCTCAAGTGGAAATTCGCCAGCGTCTGGAATACACCGGCCGAGCCCGATGGCCGTTTTGTCCTCATCCCCCGCAACAGTTCTTCCTTGAATTACAACGAAACCATTACGCCCACGCTGCTGCTGGAAGCCCGCACCGGATTTAATCGCGAACACGAGAACTTTTTCACTCCCAGCGAGGGCTTCGACATTACGACGCTCGGAATGCCGACCGCTTTCAAACAGCAAACCTATTTCGGCAAAGGCGCCGCTACCGGGCGCTTTCCCACTTTGAACGTTGCCGATGCCGCCAACACCGGTGGAATCGCCTCTCGCGGTGGTCCGTCCCATACGACGCTTACCAGCGCCGCCATCACCAAGATCGCCGGCTCGCACACCATCAAAACCGGCTATGAGCACCGCTTCTATGCGATCAACGACTATGGCCGGGAATTCTCCGTCGGGACTTACTCCTTCAATCGCGCCTTCACGCAGGGCCCCAATCCGGTCCAGGCTGACGCCAACGCCGGTTTCGGCGTTGCCTCGCTCCTTCTTGGCACACCCGCATCCGGTTTCGCCCGTCTCCAAACAGACGGCACCGCCAGCGTCAAGTATCAGGCCGCATTTTTGCAGGACGACTGGAAAGTGACTCGTCGGCTAACGTTGAATATCGGCCTCCGCTGGGAGCTCGAAGCGCCCCCTACGGATCGCTACAACGTCATGTCGACCTTCGATCCCAATGTTGCGTCACCCCTCAAAGTGCCCGGCCTGGAACTTCGGGGCGGTCTGACTTATCCTGGGGTCGGCGGCGCTTCGCGCTACCAGCGCGACGTCAATGGGAATGACTTTGGAACGCGCATCGGGTTCGCTTACCAAGCCGCGCAGAAGACCGTCGTTCGCGGCGGCTTCGGCATCCTGTACGTACCGATCACGGTCTCGCTCGCCCGCACCGGCTATACGAACGACACGCCCATGGTCACCAGCCTCGATGGCGGCCTCACCCCGCGCGACCGCATGAGCAATCCGTTTCCAGTTGGACTTACCCCGCCCACGGGGAGCAAAGATGGCCTACTCACCGGCGTCGGCACTGCCATCGCCGGCCAGCTCAAGGATGCGCAGCGCGGCTATTCCGAGCAGTGGAACTTCACCATCCAGCATGAGCCTTGGAATAATTGGCTGATTGAAGCCGCCTGGGTTGGCAATCACGGCGTGCGGCTCTTCGCCGACGGCCGCAATCTGAATCAGATTTCCGATGCCAATTTCGCGCAGGGCGCGGCGCTCGTTCAGCCCGTCAACAATCCCTTCCGCGGCATCATTGCCTCCGGCCCTTTGAGCGGCGCTATGATCACGCGCCAGCAGAGTCTGCTGCCGTTCCCGCAGTTCACCGGAGTGAGCGGCGGCTACTCGTTTATCAACAATTCCATTTACCATGCGCTCGCTATTAAAGTGGAAAAGCGCATGTCCCATGGCCTGTCGTTCCTGATGGCCTATACGGGCGCCAAGCTGATCGACGATGGCGCCAACTCCGGCCAAGTCCGGCCCGGCGCGGCGGTCACCACGACGGTCCAGAACTGGAGCAACCTCCGTGCGGAGCGCGGCAAGAGTTCTCAGGACGTTCCCCAGCGAGTGGTCTTTAGCGCGCTCTGGGAACTGCCTTTCGGCAGGACAGGTTCGGCGTTGGTCAAGCACAGCATCGGCGGTTGGCAGTTGAACGCCATTCAGACGATCGAGAGCGGTACGCCTATAGCGCTCGCCGCCACCATTGCCGGCGGCGGCAATCGGCCCAACGTCGTTCCCGGCGTCCAGGCCAAGCTGGAAAAGCCCACGATTGACCGCTGGTTCAATACCGACGCCTTCAGCACGCCGCTGGGATACACGTACGGAAACGTCTCCCGGACGCTGCCTAACGTTCACACTGATTCGCTTTATAACATCGATCTGTCCCTGTTTAAGAACTTCGCGCTTCGCGAAAACGTGAAGCTCCAGTTGCGGGCGGAGGCGTTTAATTTTACGAACACGCCGACGTTTGGGGAACCGGGGCGGGCGATCAATACGGCCAATTTTGGTGTTGTGACCGCGCAGGCGTTTAACCCAAGGCCGCGGGAAGTGCAGTTGGCGTTGCGGTTGACGTTTTAACGGGCCGGTTTGAGGCTGGACCCGCCGCGATAGATCCCGATCCAGTGATTGGTGAATGCCAGCGGCGGCTCCGGGCTTACGCGCGGCATGTGGCACCCGGCGCAGTCGCGCGGCCCGCAGTCGGCGGCGCGGGTGGCGTGGCAGCTCACGCACTTCTGGTCGTATGAGTCGGCAAGCGGCTCGTGCGGCGCATGGCAGGTTAGGCACGATAGCTTCCCCGCGCTCTTGACGAAGCAAGCCGACTGGCTCAAATAGACGGGCTGATGGCGCACGTTCCATGCATAATTCCAGTCCATTTTGGCCGGATCGGAGGCTGGCGGGCGGTGGCATCGTCCACAGGCATCGTTCAGCGCCGAAGCCGTCATGCGGCGCGGATTCAAGACCGGCGATTTTCCGCCCGACTCGGCATGTTTCGCCCCAGGACCGTGGCAGGCCTCGCAGCGCACGCCATTTTCGGCCGGCGTCAGATCCTTCAAACCGCCGGTGGAGTGGCATTCAAAGCAGCCGTCGATGCCCGCCACCGGGTCGCCGATTTTGTAGAGCAACCCGGCCGCCTCGGCCAGATTCGATGGCTGCAAGCCAGCATGGCCCGGCGTGGGCGCGAAAGCCTTCAGCTTTGAAAAATAGCTCAAATAGTGCTCCAGATAGTAGTGGGAATCGCCTCGGCTGACGAAGGTGACGGCCTGCTGCCCCGCGCCAAACGCCCATTCCATCGGCACCGCGAGCACATCGGCACCGTCGTCGACGCGGAGGGACAAGCCATCGAATCGAAAACGAAATTTGCCCCCCCGCCGCGCCGTTGTTGCCGCCAGCGGCCACGTCGTCCTTAACGGATGTGCCGATGCCCGTGAGAGTGCATGGGCGTGTCCGGACTTCGACTGCGTCTCAAACTGGGCGGGATGGCACTTTCCGCAAACCGGCGCGCCGGCGAAAGGGCCGGAACTTTGCGCCGCCAGCGCGAGTCCGAACCAAAAACCGCAAAACCGGAGCACTATTTCCTGCCAAGACGCTGCAAGACGGCGTTCGTCAGATCGCCCGCCGCCTGAGCCGTATACGGCGAAACACGCGGCTCATAACCGCCGTTTTTGAGTTCTTTGGGGGTTACTAAATAGCCGAGCCAGCCGTTGGTGTAGCCGAAGTAGAGCGTGTTTTTGAACTTGGACTTTTCGCGGATTTCCATCGCCACTTCGCAGAAGAGCTCGATGGGGGCGGACCAGATGGCGATGTCTTTGTTGATCTTCAGGAACCGGATGGGCAGATTGACTTTGTCCGCGGGAGCGTAGGATTTCAGTTCGTCCGGAAACGTCAGGCCAGGGCGGCGGGCGGTTTCGACAACGGCTCCGGTGGCGGAAAGCTTGACGGCGGCGGTTGTGGTTTTGAGTTGTTTGTTGGCTTCGAGAATGCGGTCACCGAGAAGGACGCGGAACTGGGAGAGACGGCTGGTTCTGAAGTCGGGGTAAACGCTGTAGATGGGAGCCTGGTCGCCGGCGGCGCCATTGATGAAGAGGAGCGGCGCGCCGGTTTTCTGTTCGACGTACTCGCTGACGACACCGGGGGCGTCGCCGGAGATCTGGAGATTCTGACCGCCGAGGACGGTGCCGTGAATGGGGTAGTTGGCGATGAGGGCGAGCGGGGAGCCGTCGGCCTTGTCGAGACGGATAAGGCCGAGGCGACGGTCGGATGGGCCTTCGGGATTGAGGCCTAAATACGTCTCGCCTTCGACGTCGCGGGCGCGGCGATTGATGTTGGCGTAGGAGGTTCCCCAATTGAAGCCGAGCCTGGCTGGCGCGAGTTTCTGGCTGGCTTCGGCGATGCCGTCGATGAGGGTTTTCTCGACCATTTCGGTGTAAGCCGTTTCGACCTTGTGGGTGTAGCGGTCGCCGAGGAAGGCGACGGCGAGGCCGGGGGGACCGACTTCGGGCGCGGAATGGGTGTGGGTGTTGGCCCACCAGAAATTGACCGCTTTGATGCCGGTACGTTTTTCGAGATCGGCGGCAACTTTTTCGTATTCGGCAGGGGAGATGAGGCAGATATCGGAGCTGACGAGGGCGAACTGGGTGATGCCGTCATCAAGGAGGACGATGCGATGGAAGATTTTGTCGTGAACGCCGGTGGATTGACGGGCTCCGTAGCCCAGGAGCCATTGCGGCGTGGTTGGGGTGATGTCGATTTTGACGGCGGCGGCGCGGAATTCGGCGGTTAGAATCGCCGGTAGGAATAGAAGCGGGAGGAGGCGCTTCATTTTACTTGCCTTTGAGTTCGTTGGCGATGATGGGGGAGAGTTTGGCGAGGTCGAGAGCGCCCTGGTATTTCTTGCCGTTGATGTAAATGGTGGGGGTGGCGCTGACGCCGGCGCGGCTGCCGTCGGCGAGGTCGCGGGCAACGGCGGCGTGGGTTTCGGGGGCGTCGAAGACCTTGGTGAATTTCGGCATGTCGAGGCCGAACTCTTTGGCCCAGTCAAGAACGGTTTGCCGGTTGATGGCGCGGCTGTTGGCGTACATCTTGTCATGGAGGGGCCAGAACTTGCCCTGGGCGTGGGCGGCGAGGCTGGCGCGGGAGGCGAGGGCGGCCTGGGAGTGGGTATCGAGCGGGAACTGTTTGTAGACTAGGCGGACATCATTGGGAAAGGCTTTGAGGAGGGCGTCGAGTTGGGGGATGGCTTTGACGCAAAAGGGGCATTGGAAATCGGAGAATTCGACGATGGTGATTTTGGCGTTGGCGGGGCCTTTGAAGGGGGCGCCGAGGATGTTGATGGAGACGGGGTCGAGGAGAATGCGGTCGCGCTGTGTGCCGGCTTTGACGAGGGGGGAGTCAGCGAGGATTTTGCGAATTTCGGGGGCGGTTTTGTTGGCGGCGGCGGCTTCGAGGACGAGGGTGGAAAGGGTGAGGCTTTGCGAGCAGCCTGGGTCCTCGACACGGCACTGGGCGAGCTGCATGGGGCAGCCGCCGGGACAGGTGGAATCGCGGAGGATGGTGCTGACGACCTTTTGCTGGGCGGGGGTGAGGGCCTTCATGTCGAGGCCGGGGAGGATGGTGGCGGCCTGCCAGTTGGAGGGTGGCTGGGCGGGGAGGATGGCGGCGGCCAGGAGAAGAAGGGTGAGAGTGCGGAGCATGAAGACTATTATGGAGGATGGCGGAGGCCAATGATGGAATCGCTTGTCCGGGATGTGCGGATTGCCATTCGCTCGAATCTGCGCGATGCGGGATTCGCGGCGACCGTTGTCATCACCTTACTGGTGTGCGTGGCAGCGAATACGCTGACGTTCGCGGTGGTGAATTCGGTGCTGCTGCGGCCGCTGCCTGTGCCGGATGCGGGCTCGATTGTGCTGCTGGCGAACCGGTATCCAAATGCGGGGGCCGGCGATTCGAATGAGAGCGCCGCGGGGGATTACATCGACCGGCAAAGCGGCGTGCCGGGACTGGCGGATCAGGCGTTGATCCGCCGCCGGGCGTACACGCTGGACATTGATGGCGTGGCCGAGCGAGCGGCCGGAATGACGGTTACGCCATCGTTCTTTCAACTGGTTCGGACGGCGCCGGCATTGGGCCGCGCCTTTACGGCGGCGGAGGGGGAGCCGGGTGGTGAGCGGAAAGTGATTTTGAGCCACGGTCTGTGGCAGAAGCTATACGCCGGGCGGGCGGAGGCGATCGGCCAAGCATTGCGGCTTGATGGACAAGCGTTCGAGGTCACCGGCGTGATGCCCGCTCAATTCAACTTCATTAACCCGGAGGTACGGCTGTGGACCCCGCTGGCGTTGACCGCGGCGGAGAAACTGCAGCACCACAGCAACAATTACTACAATGCGGGACGGATGAAGCCGGGCGTCTCGATTGAACAGGTACAGTCGCAGGTTGACGCATTGAATCACGCGAATTTAGAGAGGGATCCGGCAACAAAGGATCTGTTGGTGAGCGCCGGTTTTCACACGCGAGTGGAACCGCTTCAGCACATGCTGGTGAAGGGCGTGGAGGGGGCGCTGTATTTGCTGTGGGCAGCGGCGTTGCTGGTACTCTTCATCGGGGGTCTCAACGTGGCGAATCTGGCGCTGGCGCGGCTGGCTTCGCGACGGAGAGAAATGGCGACGCGATTGGCGTTGGGGGCGACGCGGGCGCAGTTGACCCGGCAGGCGGTGACGGAAAACGTGCTGATCTCGACATTTGGCGGATTGCTGGGCGTGGGCGCGGCGTATCTTCTTCTGCCGGTGATGGCGGCGGCGGGCATCGACAAGTTTCCGCGGGCGGGCGAGGTGCGCATTGATGGGTTTGTGGCGCTGGTTTCGCTGGCGATTTCGGCGGCGGTGGGCGTGGTGATGGGATTGTTGCCGCCCTCAAATTCAATGAGAACAAACAGAACGGGGACACAGCGGATTCGCCGGGCGCTAGTTGTGGCGGAAGTAGGGTTTGCCTTTGTGCTGCTGGTAGGCGCTGGATTGTTTCTATCGAGTTTTCGGAATCTGTTACGCGTGGATCCGGGGTTCCAGAGTTTTGGGGTTATAACGGCTTCAACGAACGCGCCTGCCGTGCGCTATCCGAATGCCGCGGCGCTTCGCACGTTGCTGGACCGGCTGCTGGAATCGATTCGGAAGCTGCCGGGTGTGGCCGCGGTTGGGGCGACGACGTCGATCCCGCTGGGCGGCTCGTTCAACG
>CAMDKT010000032.1 GCA_945900935.1 Candidatus Sulfopaludibacter sp. SbA3
ATCGAAGCCTGGGAGATGCGCTTCGCCGCCGCGTCCGATCCAGAGGGCGCGGAAGGCGAAGACGCGTTCGGCGTCGTTGATGTGATTCAGGGCTTCGCGAAAGGACCATTTGCCGGGTTCATACCTGTGCAACGATTGCTTATCGGAGATGTCGTTGAGGAACTCCAGAAACATATCGGATTGGAAGTCGATGTAGGCCATGATGTCGTCCGTTGGCGCTTTGTCGATGTAGGTGAAGTAGTATTCCGCAGCTTCGTCGCGGGAGGGTGAGCCTAGCATTTTTCTACGATAGCGCAGACGGGATATTCTGTTTCCCGGATATGGATACCGAAAGCTGTAGATCGCCGGGCGGAAGCGGGCGAAAATTTAGTATTCTTTAGGATTCCAGCATGTTCGGGAGTGGCCGAAGAATTGCAAGGAAAAACTGACCGGGGAATGGAAAGGATAGGAACGTCGTGCAGGAGCTGAGGCGGCAGTTTGCGGGAGCGTTGATCGTCATCTTGACGATTGCCGCGGTGATTGCGGCGGGGATTAACTTTCAGCAGCAGGGGCGATTCCACTTGCCGGAAGACGGTGTGACGTGGGTGGACCGGGAGGGAACGGCGGGGACCGCGCCGGGCGGGCAGCCGATTATCCGGAACAACGTGGTGGCGCTGCATGTGGTGGAGGGCGGACCGGCCAACCGGGCGGGGATTATTGAGGGCGACATTTTGCGGCGGATCGACAATCTGGGGGTGTCGAGGGCGGCGGATGTTTCCGAGATTTTGGTGGGGCTGGGCGTTTGGAAAAAGGTCGAATATTTTGTCGAACGGCCGTACAAGCGGGCCGGGAACGAGGTAGCCCTTGAGATTCGCTACGCCGTTTTTGTGGCGGAGCATACGGCTTCGGACGCGGTCTATTACCAGTATTTCGTGGGCGCGGCGTATTTGTTTGTGGGGTTGTTCGTGTTTTTCCGGCGCGGTGACGCGCACCGGGCGCTGCACTTTTACCTGCTCTGCCTGGCGAGTTTTGTCCTCTACACGTTTCATTACACGGGGAAGCTGAATAACTTCGACCAGGGGATCTATTTTGGAAATGTGTTCGCGGGACTGTTGATGCCGACGCTGTTCATCCATTTTGCGCTGGTGTTTCCGGAACCGCCGCGGTGGTTGCGGGGGCGAGGACGGGCGCTGCTGTTGTACGTACCAGCGGTGGTGCTGGGGGCGCTCTGGACTGGAATTCTGGGCGGTTATGTGAAGATTCCGGTGAGCCCGATTGAGCTGCGCTGGATGTTTGACCGGGCGTGGATGGGTTTCCTCGCTGGCGGGCAGTTATTGGGGGCCGGAATCCTGTCGTGGCGGTGTCGGTCCACCGAGGACGCGATCACGCGGCAGCAGATTAAGTGGCTGCGAAATGGGGCGGTGTTCGGCGTGCTGCCGTTCGCGGCGTTATACGTTGCGCCGTATCTGATGGGCGCGGTGCTGGGGCCCGCGATGGAGCTGGCGGTGCTGCCATTGGTGCTGGTGCCGATTACATGGGCGTACGCGATCTTCCGCTACAGGCTGATGGACGTGGACATTATCTTCCAACAGGGGTATGTGTATACGCTGGCCACGTTGGCCGTGTTGGCCGTATTTTATGGCCTGGTGTTCTCGATCACCTCATCGATGCCCCATCCCGAGGGGCAGCCCGGAGCGCGCGTGGACGATCTAAATCCGGCGGCGCTGATCAGTTTGATATTGATTGCGGCGTTCATTTTTCAACCGGTGCGGAATTGGCTGCAAGAGGTGCTGGACCGCCATTTCTTTTATAAAGACCGGTACGATTACCGGCGCACACTGGTGGAGTTTGCGCGGGAACTGGGGAGTGAGACCGATCTGAACCGGACGTTGAACGCCGTGGCCGACCGGCTGACGCGGACGTTGTCGATTGAGCGGATCACGTTTTTTCTGAACGATGAGAAGGCGGGCGGATTCCGGTTGTATATGACGGCGGGCTTGCAGCGGCCGGTGCCGGATATGGTGGATTTGGCCTTCCTGGCAGAGAAGGATACGGGGTCGAACGCCCATTTGTTTTTCGAACGGACGCGCGGACCCTACGACGCGACGATGCGGGATTATCCGGCTTCCGTGCTGCACACAATCGCCGACCTGGATTTGACTTACTACATACCATGCACGGCGCGGGGGCGAGTGATCGCATATTTGGGGGCGAGCCGGACGACGGAAGGGGATTTCCTGTCGTCGGAAGACGTGGAGCTGCTGCAGACGCTGTGCGGTTATGTGGGGATCTCGATTGAGAATTCGCGGCTTTACCGTTCACTCGGGCGGAAGGTGGAAGAGTACGAGCGATTGAAGGAGTTCAGCGAGAATATCGTTGAATCGATCAACGTTGGCATCGCGGCGGCGGATTTTGAAGACCGCGTGGAGAGCTGGAATTCGCAGATGGAGCAGTTGACGGGAATTCGCCGGGACGACGCCATGGGCCGGCCGTTGAAAGATTTATTGCCGGCGGATCTGATTGGGAAGTTGACGCTGCTTCGGTCGGAGCCTGGGATTCACACGATCTATAAGTTTCCGCTGCCCGGACCGAATAACGCGGACCGGGTGATCAACGTTGTCTTCGCGCCGTTGGTTTCGCGGGAGCAGGAGCAGATTGGCCGGTTGATCCTGTTCGACGACATCACGGAGCGATCCGTGCTGGAGAACCGGCTGGTGCAGGCCGACAAGCTGTCGTCGCTGGGATTGCTGGCGGCGGGCGTGGCGCACGAAGTGAATACGCCGCTGGCGGTGATATCGACTTACGCGCAGTTACTGGCCAAGCAGGTGAATGGCGATGAGAGTAAGTCAAAGTTACTGGAAAAGATCGCCAAGCAGACATTCCGGGCGAGCGAGATTGTCAATTCGCTATTGAATTTTTCGCGGACGTCGTCAACCGAGTATGAGGAAGTGGACCTGAACCGGATTGTACGGGAGACCCTGCAACTGATTCACCCGCAGCTGGGGAAGGCGCGGATTACGGTGGAGGAGCAGATGGCGGGGGAATTGGGCGCGGTGCGGGGGAACGCCGGAAAATTACAACAGGTGTTTCTGAATCTGTTTTTGAACGCGAGAGATTCAATGGAGGATGGCGGTAAGTTGACAGTGGTGACGTCGACGAATGAGGCGACCGCGCGGGTTGAAATTATCGACTCCGGCTGCGGGATCGCCGAAGAGAATCTGGCGCGCATTTACGATCCGTTCTTCACGACCAAGGGCGCGAAAAAGGGTACGGGCCTGGGCCTCTCCATTACTTACGGTATTGTGAAAGAGCATGGAGGCTCGATTGGAGTTCTGTCCCAGCCGGGGCAGGGCACTCGCTTCCAGCTTGACTTCCCGTTGGTAAGGAAAACTGTTAATGTCTGATTTCACGGCCCCTCCGGCGCGCGGACGCATCCTGATTGTAGACGACGAAGAAGACATTCGTGAGAGCCTGGAGACGCTGTTGACGCTTGAGGGTTACTCCGTGGACATGGCCGTGAATGGGACGGCCGGCCTGGAGCGGATGGGGCAGACGGCTTTTGACCTGGTGTTGCTGGATCTAATGATGCCGGACATGTCGGGCATGGAAGTTCTGGCGGAAGTAAGACAGCGGGACCGCGAGACGCCGATTTTTCTGATTACGGCGTATGGGTCGATTGACGTGGCGGTTAAGGCGTTGAAGGCCGGCGCAAATGACTATTTTTCGAAGCCGTGGGACAACGAAAAGCTGATCATTGAAATCGACAGGCAGATTGCCAAGGGCCGGCTGGAGCGGGAAAACGTTGAGCTGAAGCGGGCGCTGAAACAGCGGTATGCGTTCCCGAATATTGTGGGGAAAAGCGACCGGATGCTGCGAGTGTTGGACACGGTGGCGCAGGTGGCGCCGTCGCGGGCGACCGTACTGATCACGGGCGAGACGGGGACAGGGAAAGAGCTGATCGCCAAGGCGATTCATACGAATTCGACGCGCGCGGACAATCCGTTTGTGGCGGTGAATAGCGGCTCGCTGCCGCCGGATTTACTGGAATCGACGCTGTTTGGGCATGTGAAGGGCGCGTTTACGGGGGCGATTGCGACGCGCAAGGGTGTTTTTGAGACGGCCAACCAGGGGACCATTTTCTTTGACGAGATTGGAAACATTTCACCGGAAATTCAGGCGAAACTGCTGCGGGTGATCCAGGAACGCGAGTTCGCGGCGTTGGGCTCAAACGATACGATTCATGTGGATGTGCGGCTGGTGGCGGCGACGAACGAAGACCTGAGAAAAATGGTGGAGGAGAAGCGCTTCCGGGAGGATTTGTATTACCGGCTGAATGTCATTCAGATCGCGCTGCCGCCGCTGCGGGAGCGCAAGGAAGATATCCCGCTACTTACAGAACATTTCTTTGATAAGTACTCGCGGGAGAATGAGAAATATCTGGACGCGGCGCGGAAATCGGTCTTGCGTTTTGAGCCCGAGGCGTTCCAGTTGTTGATGGAGCACACGTGGCCGGGAAACGTGCGGGAGTTGGAGAACACGATTGAACGGGCGGTGGTATTGGCGACGACGGCGAGTGTGCCGGCGACGGTGCTGCCGGATACGGTGCTGCATCCGGGCGGGATGCGGATCCGCAGGGACGACGCTGGGCGGCTGCCGGCGGACGCGAGTTTGTATGAAATTGTCGCCGATTATGAGCGGCGAACGATTGTGGATGTGTTGGAGGGGGTGAACTTTTCGCAGACGGAGGCTGCGGAGCGGTTACGGATTCCGTTGTCGACGTTGAATCAGAAGATTAAGCGGTTGAGTATTGAGATTAGGCGGGGGTCGCGGGGGTAGGTGGCGGCGGACGGCATGGGCGGAGTCCACCGCGCGAGTAGATTTGGCGCTAGTCTGGATACAGGAGGTGTTGCAATTTGCCAACGCCACTTTCGTCCGAGACGCTTGACCGGATGCATTCGTATTGGAACGCGGCGAACTACCTTTCGGCCGGTCAGATCTATCTATCTTCGAATCCGCTGCTGCGCGAGCCGTTGCGGGTGGAACACGTGAAGCGGCGGTTGCTGGGGCACTGGGGGACGACGCCAGGCCTGAATTTCATCTATGTCCACATGAACCGGATGATCAAGGAACACGGGACTGGCATTTTGTATGTTGCCGGTCCCGGACATGGCGGGCCAGGGTTGGTTGCCAACACCTATTTAGAAGGAACTTATAGCGAGGTGTATCCGGATATCTCACAAGATGCTGAGGGACTGCGGAAACTGTGTAAGCAGTTTTCGTTTCCCGGAGGGATTCCGAGTCATGTGGCGCCGGAGACGCCGGGCTCGATTCATGAGGGCGGGGAACTGGGATACGCGCTGGTACATGCGTATGGTGCTGTGTTTGACAATCCTGATTTACTGGCTTGCTGCGTTGTCGGCGACGGCGAGGCGGAGACCGGGCCGCTGGCGGCGAGTTGGCATTCGAATAAGTTCCTGAATCCGGCGCGGGACGGGACGGTCCTGCCGATTCTCCATTTGAACGGGTATAAGATCGCGGGCCCGACGGTGTTGGCGCGGCTCAGTACGGAGGAGTTAACCCAGTTATTCAGTGGTTACGGTTACCGGCCGTATTTTGTGGAGGGTGATGAGCCGGTAGCGATGCATAAGCTGATGGCGGCTACTTTGGACGACATTTGGGCGGAGATTCGAGACATTCAAGTTGGCGCGCGAGCCCATGGAATCACGGAAAGGCCGCGATGGCCGATGATTGTTCTGCGAACGCCGAAGGGCTGGACGGGTCCGAAAATCGTGGATGGCAAACCGGCGGAAGGGAGCTTTCGATCGCATCAGGTGCCGCTGAGTAAAATTGGCTCGAATCCGGAGCATCTGCGGCAACTGGAGGAATGGCTGCGGAGTTATGAGCCGGAGAAGTTATTTGACGATGCCGGGCGATTGCGGCCCGAGTTAGCGGAGTTAGCGCCGAAGGGCGATCTGCGGATGGGGGCGAATCCACATGCCAATGGCGGATTGCTGCTGCGAGATCTGGTGATGCCGGACTTCCGGGAGTATGCGGTGACGGTGCCTTCGCCGGGGACAGTCACGGCGGAATCGACGAGGGTGATGGGCGAGTTTCTTCGCGACATTTTGAAACAGAATGCGGAGGCGAAGAATTTCAGGGTTTTTGGGCCCGATGAGACGAGATCGAACCGGCTGGGAGCGGTATTTGAGGCGACGGACCAGGCGTGGATGGCGCGGATTGAAACCGGCGATGAACATTTGGGGGCGGACGGGCGCGTGATGGAGATACTCAGCGAGCATCTGTGTCAGGGATGGCTGGAAGGGTATCTGCTGACCGGGCGCCATGGAATTTTCTCTTGTTACGAAGCATTTATCCATATTATTGACTCGATGTTCAATCAACACGCGAAATGGCTGAAAGTGTGCGGCGAGATACCATGGCGGCGGCCGATTGCGTCGTTGACTTACTTACTGACGTCGCACGTTTGGCGGCAGGATCACAATGGATTCAGCCACCAGGATCCGGGGTTCATCGATCACGCTGTGAACAAGAAGGCGGGCATCGTGCGTGTCTACCTGCCGCCCGATGCGAATACCCTGCTTTCGGTGACGGATCACTGCCTGCGGAGCCGGAACTATATCAATGTGATTGTGGCCGGCAAGCAGCCGCAACTGCAGTGGCTTGACATGGAGGCGGCAGCGCGGCATTGCGAGGCGGGGGTGGGAATCTGGGGTTGGGCGAGCAACGATGCGGGGCAGGAGCCGGACGCCGTGATGGCTTGCGCGGGCGATGTGCCGACGCTGGAAACGCTGGCGGCGGTGGATTTGCTGCGGCAGGATGTACCGGGATTGCGGGTTCGAGTTGTCAATGTTGTGGATCTGATGACGTTGCAGCCGGCATCTGAGCATCCGCATGGGTTGAGTGATCGCGAGTTTGACTCTATATTCACGACGGACAAACCGGTGATATTTGCATTTCATGGTTACCCGACTCTGATTCACCGGCTGACTTACCGGCGGCAGAATCACTCAAACATACACGTGAGGGGCTTCAAGGAGGAAGGCACGACGACGACGCCATTTGACATGACTGTTCTGAATGACTTGGACCGTTTTCATTTGGCGGGCGATGTGATAGATCGAGTGCCGCGGCTAAGGAACGTAGCTGGGCACGCGCAACAGTTCCTGCGCGACAAGTTGGCCGAGCATAAGCGCTACATTGTTCAATATGGCGATGACATGCCGGAGATTCTCGATTGGAAGTGGCCGTACTAGAATGTCCAACGCATTTGCGAAGGCGGGTTTGAACGAATCCGAAGTGGCGGCGCGACGGTTGGAGTTTGGGTGGAACGAACTGGAAGCCATCGGGGACACGCCATTTTGGCGGCGATTGGCGGCGCAGTTTAGGGATGTGCTGGTGATGCTGCTGGTGGGCGCGGCGGTGGTTTCGGCAGTGGTGTGGTATGTGGAACGGGAGGCGGCGTGGCCATACGAATCGTTGGTGATTTTAACGATTGTGGCGATGAACGCGACGTTGGGGCTGGTGCAGGAGGGAAAGGCGGAGCGGGCGATGGCGGCGCTGCGGGCAATGGCGGCGCCGGAGGTAACAGCGGTGCGCAATGGCAGTCCGCGGCGGATACCGAGCCGGGATTTGGTGCCTGGGGATCTTCTGGTGATTGCGGAAGGCGATGCGGTGGCGGCGGACGCGATGTTAGTGGAGTGTGTCGAGTTGCACACGTTGGAGGCGTCGTTAACGGGAGAAAGCGCTCCAGTAGCGAAGTCGATGGCCTCGGTGGATCCGGGGGCGGCGCTGGGGGACCGGCGGAATATGGTGTTTTCGGGGACGGCTGTGAGCGGCGGGCACGGGCGGGCGGTGGTTACGGCGACGGGAATGAAGACCGAGTTAGGCCGGATAGCAGGGATGCTGCAAACCACGACGGAACAGAAGACGCCGCTACAGGGGGAACTGGATCGGCTGGGGAAGCAGTTAGGGGCCGTCGTGTTGGTGATTGCGGCGCTGGTGTCGGGCACGCTGTTGATGTTGAACGGCGTTCACGATATCGGGCAAGTGATGCAGATCCTGCTATTCGGGGTGGCGTTGGCGGTGGCGGCGGCTCCGGAGGGGCTGGCGGCGGTGGTGACGGTGGTGTTGGCGATGGGCGTGACGCGGATGGCGAAACGCGGCGCGATTGTGCGGAAATTGCCGGCGGTGGAGACGCTCGGATCGGCCACAGTAATTGCATCCGATAAGACGGGCACACTAACTCGAAATGAAATGACGGCGCGGACGGTTGTTACCGCGTCCGGACGAGCGGAACTGACGGGGATCGGATATGGGCCGGGAGGCGAGTTAGAGGCGAGCGGAACTGTTCGCGAAGAGGCGGCGAAGTTACTTTTGGCGGCGGCGCTGGCGAATAACTCCGAGTTAGTGGAACAAGAGGGGAGATGGACAGTTCACGGTGATCCGACGGAGGCCTCGCTGGTGGTGGCGGCGGAGAAGGCGGGGATGAAGCAGGGCGCGTTGCGGGTTCAGTATCCGCGTGTGAGCGAATCGCCGTTCACATCGGAGCGGAAGCGAATGAGCACGGTACACACGGGCGAGGGGGGCGAAGTATTGTTCGCCAAGGGCGCGCCGCAGACTGTTCTCGACTTGTGCGTCTCAGAGTTGGTTGGGGCGGAGGAAAGGCCGTTGACGGATGTTCGCCGTGCGGAGATTGTGGCCGCCAACGAAGCTTTGGCGGCGACGGCGATGCGAACGCTGGGAGTGGCGACAGGGGCGGGGAAAGAGGAAAAAGGGCTGTGTTTTGTGGGAATTATCGGAATGATCGACCCGCCCAGGGCTGAAGCCGCGGCGGCGGTGGCGAAAGCGAGAATGGCTGGAATTCGACCGATCATGATCACCGGCGACCATCCGGCTACGGCGCTGGCGATTGCGCGGGAAGTGGGAATTACCGAAGACACGCGGGTGATAACGGGTGCCGAGTTGGATGAAATCACCGAGGCGAACGTGGGCGGAGCGGCAGTATTTGCGAGGGTGAACCCGGCGCACAAACTGCTGATTGTGAAGGCGCTGCAGAAGACGGGCGCGGTGGTGGCCATGACGGGCGACGGAGTGAACGATACGCCGGCTCTGAAGGCCGCCGATATTGGCATTGCGATGGGGATCACGGGCACGGATGTCTCCAAGGAGGCGTCTGATCTTATATTGACCGATGACAATTTCTCGACGATTGTCGCGGCGGTGGAGGAGGGGCGCGCGGTGTTCGATAACATCCGGAAATTTCTGCGCTTCTTACTATCTTCGAACATGGGTGAAGTGCTAACTGTCTTTCTGGGCGTGGTGCTGGCTGGTCCGCTCGGTCTTGGGGAGGGGGAGGAGTTTGTCATACCGTTATTGGCAACGCAAATCTTATGGATCAACCTAGTTACCGATGGCGCGCCGGCGCTGGCGTTGGGGATGGATCCGGCGAGCCCGGACCTGATGACGCGGGGGCCAAGGCCGCGGACGGAGGGCGTGATCAACGGGCGAATGGTGTATGGAATTGGGATTATCGGAATGGCGATGGCGGCGGGAACATTGCTGGTTTTCGATGCGTCGCTGCCGGGAGGATGGATCGCGGGCACCGGCGAATTGGCTTACGGGCGGACGATGGCGTTTACGACGCTGGTGCTGTTTCAAGTGTTCAACGCGTTTAATTGCCGGTCGGATGAACAGAGCGTATTTGTTGGGATTTTGGGGAATCGCTGGCTGTGGGGGGCGGCGAGTTTGTCGGTGTTTTTGCATGGGCTGGTGATCTATGTTCCGGTGCTTCAGATAGCGTTTAGCACGGTGGCGTTACGGGGGGGCGATTGGTTGTTGGCGGCCGGGACGGCGAGCAGCGTGGTTTGGCTTTCCGAGGGAATAAAATGGGCTGGCCGCGCCAAAGTCGCGCGAGTGGCGTAGAATGCTCTTAACCATGTCAGAAACCGGACGCCGTACTTTTCTCCTTGCCTCTTCTTCCGCCGCCTTTGCGGCTCAGGCGAATGACCGCGTGCGCCTCGCCATTGTGGGCGTGGGTTCCCGCGGGTCGGCGCATATCAAAGAGATACTGCCGGTTGCCAATGTGGAGATCGCGGCGCTGGTGGAAGTGGACGGGGCTCGCGCCGAGGCGGCTTCGCAGGTTATCTTCCAGAAGACCGGGAAGCGGCCGATTATTGAATCCGACATGCGGCGGGTGTTTGACGATAAGTCGATTGACGCGGTGACGATCGCGACGACGAATCATTGGCACGCGCTGGCGGGGATATGGGCGATGCAGGCGGGCAAGGATGTATATGTGGAGAAGCCGGTTTCGCATAACATCTTTGAGGGGCAGAAGCTAGTGGAAGCGGCGAGGAAATACAATCGCGTGGCGGCGGGCGGGACGCAGCGGCGGTGGTGGGGGCGTTGGCGCAAGGCGGTGGAACTGCTGCACGCGGGCGTTATCGGCGATATCTATCAGGGGAACTTTTTCTTTCCGGGGACGCGCGATTCGATTGGATTCAAACCGGTGAAAGAACCGCCGGCTAATTTGAATTGGGATAAGTGGGTGGGTCCGGCGCCGATGCGTCCGTATCATGAGAACTTAGTCCACTATAACTGGCATTGGTTCTGGGATTTCGGCAACGGGGAACTAGGTAACAACGGGATACACATGATCGATATTTTGCGTTGGGGGATGCGACAGAAACTGCCGGTGGCGGTACGGTCGACGGGCGGGCGATTCGGGTACAAGGATCAGGCGGAAACGCCGAATACGCAGAACGTGACATGGACCTTCGCCGATGGCGCGACGATGGTTGGGCAGCTTCGCGGGCTGTATACGACCGAGCCGATGTCGTGGGACTTTTTCGGGACGAAGGGCCACATGCACATGAAGGCCGACGGGCAGTTTCAGATCCGGCTGGGGCGGAATAAGACGATGGAGCCGGATGTGGAGTCGCCGAAGAATTTGGACCATTTCGCCAATTTCGCCGATGCGATTCGGGCGCGGAATCCGAAGTTGCTGCACGCTGAAATTGAGGAGACGTATCTCTCGACGGCGCTTTGCCACTTAGGGAATATAGCGTACCGATTGGGGCGTGAATTGCGTTTCGATCCGGAGAAGGTTCGATTCGTGAATGACAAAGAGGCGGATGCGATGCTGACCCGCCCGTATCGGGCTCCGTATGTTGTGCCGGGGCGCGTTTAGCTCTTTAAGTGAGTTTTGAAGAAGTCGAGCGTTCTGGTCCAGGCGAGCTTTGCCGCGGCTTCGTCATAGCGCGGGGTGGTGTCGTTATGGAAGCCGTGCCTCCAGGTCCCCTAACCATTCGCAACCACGTCCTTGGAGAGAGGCTCTTCTTGCAAACAACCAAAATTGGTCGAGGCCAAGAGCGTTCAGATCGCGCTCCGGTTGCCCTCGCCGGATCTCGCGAAAGCGCGGGAGATCGCCGCCCGGAAAGGGATTGGGTACCAGACCCTGCTGAAGATGCTTGTCCATGAGGGCTTGGAGCGCGCCGAAAAACACCCGGAGCGATAATAGAAGTATGACTGAGAAGGAAATGAACCGGCGATGGGCGCAGACTTGGAAGGAGTACGGCCCGGAGTTGGAAAAGATTCGCTTGCGAGAGGTGCGTGTCGAGGACAACTTGCTTTCGCTGCGGTTGCTGGCCCCCGCCTTCGATTACGCGGCGCGCACCGATCCGCCGGACAAATCGTCAGGGCTTGTCGAGATGCAGCGTCACTTCGCGAAACTGCGCCGATGATCACTATTTTTGAGACGGCTCTCGAACTGCAAAGCTTCTGCGAAAAACACGCCTGGAATTCCTGTTTCATCGGCGGAATCGCCGTGCAGGCATGGAGCCAAGCGCGCGTCACTCGGGATGTCGATCTCACGCTGCTCACCGGCTTCGGAGACGAAGCTTCGTTCATCGAAACCCTCCTGGCCCACTACACTCCGCGCACCGCCAATGCCGCCCAATTCGCGCTCCGCTCCAGAGTCCTCCTCCTCAACTCGCCATCCGGCATCGGCATCGACATCTCTCTCGGCGCGCTGCCATTTGAACAACTCGCAGTCGAACGGTCCACGCTCTACGAGTTCGCGCCGGGGCTCAAACTCCGCATCTGCTCGGCCGAGGACCTGATGGTGATGAAGCTATTCGCCTCGCGCGCCATCGACATCCGCGACGCCGAAGGCATCGCCGTGCGTAACGACAAAACGCTCGACTGGCGCTACGTCGAAGAGCAACTCATCCCGCTCGCCGAGGCCAAGGAAGAGCCGGAGATTCTGCAACAGTTCGCCCGAGTCCGCGGCCTCAGCGCAACCCTATAACAGCCGAACCACCGCATAAAACGCCCCGCAAACATCGGCCCCCTGCCCGTCCACAAACCACCCGTGCAATTTCGTCTTTGTCTTCGCCGTCAACTTCACGCGGAACGTCGCGAAAGTGTCGGAGGAACGAGTCGACGCCGATAACTTCTGCCCAGCCACCGTTAACCGCGCCCCTGCAATCGGCACAGCCTTGCCTGCGGGCAACAGCCCCGCGGTCATCTTCTGCGCCTCCCTGCCCGCCGTCAAGGCCAAATTCAAATCCGGCGCCCACCGCGACAGCCGGATCTCATACTCCCCGCCGCGCTCCACAAACACGTTCCACGGCCCGCCCCGCGGCCCGCCCGCGGCAGTCGAAACATGCCCCGGATTGTCGGCGTAAACTTCCTCCCAATCGCTCGAACAAAGCACCACCGGATTTTCCTGCGGCGCCCCAATCGAGATCGGCAAAAAGTCTTTCAAAGTCGGCTCAATCGGCGCCCACCACTTTTCGTAATGCGCCCTCATCCGCCCCAACACGTCCTGCGAAGTCGCCGCCACATCCCGCTCCTGCGCAGGATCGGCATGAATATCGTACAGCTCCGTGCCATTCACCAGCCGCCATTTCCCCCAAATCACCGTCGCCTCAAACTTCTTCGGAATCTGCCCATACTGGACGATCAGCATCCGGTCGCCGATGTCCTCCGCCTTGCCCGTCAATATCGGCGCCAGGCTCCGTCCGTCAAAGGAAACAGCGGGCTTTTTCAAAGCGCACAGGTCGATCAGCGTCGGCAGAATATCCTGCATTTGCGCCGGAACACGCGAGTCCGACGGCTTCCGCAACCCGCCCTTCGGCCACCGCACAAAGCACGGCACGCGATGCCCGCCCTCATAATACTGCGTCTTCCGCCCGCGCATCCCCGCGTTATGCACGTTGAATCCGGCAGTCGCGCCGTTGTCGGTTAGGAAAACAACAATGGTGTTCTCCCGCAAATTCTCCTGGCGCAAAAACGTATCCAGCTTCCCCAGATTCTCGTCGACATTCGCGATCATCCCGAAGAAATCCTTCGGCAGCATCGGCTTGTTATAGGGCTCTGAATACTTCGGGTCCACCCACGCCGGACCATGCGGCGTGTTCGTCGGAATGTAGCAGAAGAACGGCCCCTGCTTTTGCTTCATCCACGTCATCGCCTCGCGGAACCAAAAGTCCGCGCAGTACCCATCGAACTTTTTCACGACGCCGTTATGACGGTGACGCCCGTTGAAGTAGTCATTGCTAAACTCCGGCGCCGAAGAAATCCCAAACCCCAAGTGATACCGGGCCTCATCAAAGCCCCTGTCCATGGGCCGATACGGATAGTTGTCCCCCAAATGCCACTTGCCGAAAATGCCGGTTCGGTACCCGTTCTGTTTGAACACATCGGCCATCGTCGGCAGATCCCGCCGCAGCACCGCCCGCCCCGCCGTCACCGATGTGGCCCGATTCTTCAACGCGTCCACGCCCGTCATCAATTGGCCGCGTGTCGGCGTGCACATCGGCGCTGAATGAAAATCGACAAACCGCACGCTCTCGCTATGAATGGCGTCCATGTTCGGCGTCTTCAGAATCGGATTCCCATGGCACGAAAAGTCGCCGTACCCTTGGTCATCCGTCAAAATCACAATCACATTCGGCTTCGCCGAAGACTGGGCCAATAAGGGCGCGGCGGTTAGCCGCAGAAATTCTCGACGAGATGGAATCGGCATGTTCTCATATCCTATTACCGTTGGCGCTACTTTGCAGCCATTTCCGCGGGTGCCCGTTTCGCCCCCACTTCTCCTCATCCTCATCCACACCAAAAAGTCGAGGGCGTTGACGGCCGCGCGCTGAATGACGAACTCTTCGTTGTCGCCCGCGGCGTGGAGGATGTCGAGTGGTGGTCCGTCTACCGCCTCGCCCGACGCCACTGCCGAATCCCTCTACTGTGATATCGTTGCCCGTTGATGAAAGTCCTACTCTTCGCCCTCGCCGTCGCGCTTGGCGCTCAAACTCCAGCCGTCAACACCGACATGCACTACAAGCTGGGGCCCGATTCGCTCGCCCAGGAAGGCGTGCCGAAAGGCGTGATCAAGGGACCATTCAACTTGCCCAGCGAAGCCTATCCGGGGACCTCGCACACCTACTCCGTCTACGTGCCAGCGCAGTATGACCGGGCCATTCCAGCGAGTCTCATGGTGTGGCAGGACGGCCCCGCCATGATGGCGCCAGAAGGCGATGCCCGCGTCCAAAACGTCATGGACAATTTGATTTATCGCCGCGAGATTCCGGTCATGATCGCGGTGTTCATCAGCCCCGGCCGGCGGCCCGATCAACCCGAGGCCTCGCCCAAAGATTGGGGCGACCGCAATACCAACCGGCCTGCCGAATACAACACGATCGAAGACAAATATCCGCGCGTCATCGTCGACGAACTGATGCCTGTCATCAACAAGGAATACAACATTTCCAAAGACCCCGAGCAGCGCGGCGTTGCCGGTGCCAGCTCCGGGGCGATCGCCGGTTTCACCGTCGCCTGGTTCCGGCCGGATCAGTTCCGCAAAGTGTTGAGCATCGTCGGCAGTTTCGTCGATCTACGCGGCGGGCACAAGTATGCCGACCTGGTCGCCAGCACCGAAAAAAAGCCGCTTCGCGTGTTCCTGGTTGACGGCCGTAACGACAACCGGGGCCAGCGCCCCGGCGGCGAATACAACGCCAATCGCGACTGGTTTTTTCAAAACGTCCGCTTGATGAAGGCGCTGACAGCCAAGGGTTACGACGTGAACTACGCCTGGGGCATCGGCCGCCACGGACAGAAACAAGGCGGCGCGATGATCCCGGAGATGATGCGTTGGTTGTGGCGAGATCACGCCGTTTCCACCGATGTCAACGACATGGTGGAGCGTTCGTTCCGTGGGCCTGCTAAGCCGAAGGAATAAGCTGAGTTCCCTGGGAGGGCGGACAACACGAGCCCTGCCTTAATCGCTGGCCAGATGCTCATGGGAAATCGCAAATGAAAGCGCGAGAGAAGAGGATGGGAGTTCACCGTGAACAATGCGGTCGGCAATCACTTCGATGGCAAGCCGCTCGGTGTTACTGATTGCCTCGTCGCGGGTCTGGCCGTAACACATTACCCCAGGAAGTTCGGCGGCTTCGGCTATCCAGCGGCCATCGTCTTCGCGATCCAATTTGATTGTCAGGTGCACTGCGCTACTCCCGCAGCCCAAACGTATAGAGCGTGTGGCCCACCGCGATCGTCACGCGCTGCTTCCCGTTGACCAGATACGTCATCGGCGAAGCTGCCGTCTGGCCGCCTAGATACATGTTCCAAAGCAGGTTGCCGTTCGTCGCGTCGAGCGCGAAGAAATTGCCTTCCCGGTTGCCGGAGAACAGGACGTTTGCCGCAGTGGTGACGATGCCGCCCTCGCTGACGTCGGTCATCTTGTACTCCCAAACCTTGGCGCCGGTCGACGGATTTAACGCGCGAACGGCACCGTAGCCTGACTTCGGATCGCGGCGCGCCAAACGGTCCCGGCGCACGGATTGCACGTCGGCTTTGATGCCGCCGCCGGCGAACCATTTGCCTCGCTCGTACTCCTGATCCCAGGCGAAGTAAGTGCCTGAATAGTCGTCCCACACGTTCAAGTAAAAAAGATCGGTTTTCGGGCTGTAGGAGGGCGCGAACCAGTTCGTGCCGCCCTGCACGCCGGGGTAGATCACAGTGCCTTGCGGCGTCGGCACTTTGCCCGGTACGCGGACGGGGCGGCCTTTGTCATCCAGGCCGGTCGCCCAATCCAGTTTCACGAACGGAGTGCCTTGCAGGAACTCGCCTGTCGCGCGATCGATGAGATAGAAATAGCCGTTGCGATTAGCCCAAAGCAGCAGCTTGCGCGGACGGCCCCGCCACACGCGATCGACAAGCACCGGCGTCTGCACGGAGTCCCAATCCCACTCGTCGTGCGGCGTGAACTGAAAGTGCCATTTCAACTTACCGGTGTCGGCGTCGAGGGCGATCACGGAACTGGTGTAGAGGTTGTCGCCGGGCCGGACTTTGGCGTTCCAATCGGGGCCGGCGTTGCCGACGCCCCAGTAGGTTAAATTCAGCGCGGGGTCGTAGGAGCCGGTGAGCCAGATGGGACCGCCGCCGTGCTTCCAGGCGTCATTGTGCCAGGTTT
Source organism: Candidatus Sulfopaludibacter sp. SbA3 (assembly GCA_945900935.1). Lineage (GTDB taxonomy): Bacteria > Acidobacteriota > Terriglobia > Bryobacterales > Bryobacteraceae. Next base: position 16,475 of record CAMDKT010000032.1, read on the forward strand.
CGTGGCCAGGCTCGCCGGGCTCGGGGATGGTTTTGAACTTCCAGATTTCCTTGCCGGTCTTGGCGTCGAAGGCGGCCAGGAAGCCGCGAATGCCGAGTTCGCCGCCGGCGGTTCCCATCAGGACTTTGTCCTTGATAATTAACGGCGCGTGGGTGAGCGCGTAGCCATCTTTGAAATCGACTACCACCTTTTCCCAGCGGAGTTGCCCGGTGATGGCGTCGATGGCGATCAGCTTGCCATCGAGAGTGCCCATGTACAGCGTGTTCTCGCGGATGGCGAGGCCGCGATTGATTTTGCCGCAGCAGGGGTAAGTGACTTCGGGGTTTTTGTGTTCGTAGATCCAGAATTCGCGACCGGTGGCGGCGTCGAGGGCCACGACGGTGTTCGGCGCTTCGGTGAGGTACATGACGCCATCGACGACGAGCGGCGTGGCCTCAAACTTCTCGAGCGACTGGGCTTGGAACGTCCACTTCAGTTCGAGGTTTTTCGCGTTGGCGGGGGTGATTTGCGTGAGCGCGCTGTGGTGGGTGCTCGAGTAGTTGCCGTGATAGGTGGTCCAATTGGCGTCCTGGGCGGAGAGGGCGGCGGCGAGGAGGAATAGGGCGGATCTCATTTGGCGGCTCCTTGCAGCGTCGCGAGGTAGGCGACGAGGTTCTTCAATTGCTGTTCGTTTAGCTTGTCGCGAAAGGAGGGCATAGGGGAACGATGGTCGAGCGATTGCTCGCGGAGATCGGCTTTGATGACAGAGCGGAGGAGGCCGGCACTGTCGAGGATTTGGAGCGAGAAAGTGTCTTCGTTGAAACGTTGGCCGCGGAGTGTTTTTCCGTCCTTCGAGGTAGCTCGCCATGTCCAGTACTCGGGGGCGACTTCGGCGCTGGGGTCGGTGAGCGCGGTATGCATTTCCGCGGGCGTCAGGCGGGTGGCGATGGCTGATAAATCGAGTCCGCGGGCCGCGCCGGCGCCGTTGAGCCAATGGCAATTTATGCAGCCGTTGGCGGTGAAGAGTTGCCGCCCGGCGGTGGCGTCGCCGGTCACGTTGACGGCGCGGCTGGCGCTAAGTCCGCGAATGAAGGAGACGATTTGCCAGATCTCGCGGCCGTTCATGGAGAAGCCGGGCATGGCCGTGCCGGCGACGCCTTTGGTGATCACGCGGAATACCCCTTCGTCGTTGGAAGCGTGGCGGAAATTGCCGGTGGAAAGATTGGGGCCGCTGGCGCCGCCTTTGCCATCGATGCCATGGCAACTGGCGCATTGAGACCTGTAGAAAGCGCCGCCTCGGGCGCGGTCGTCGGGGGATTGAAAAGGGTTTTTAAGTGCAGTGTCGCTGTGCTGAGCGGCCAGCGCGGCGGCGTAAGCAAGCGGGAGAAGGAAACGAATTGTCATCCGCAGGAAAGTATAACCTGTTATAAAATTGCGGGAGTTCTGAATTTTCAGGGGTAATGTATGAAATTGCTGATTTTGCTCGCGGTCGCGCTTGGCGGCGTGTACGGGCAGACGATTTCCGGCTCGATTGTGGGCACGGTGCTCGATTCGAGCGGCAACTCGATTCCCAATGCGGCGGTGAAGCTGCAGAGTGAGCGGACGGGCGAGGAGCGGTCCGCCACGGCGAATGACGCCGGCGATTTTCTGTTTCCGGCGCTGCAGCCGGGCGCGTATACGATCAGCGTCGAGCAGGCCGGCTTCCGGCCGTTGCGCAAGACGGGCAACATGTTGAGCGCGGCGGAACGGTTGTCGGTGGGCAACCTGACAATGCAGGTTGGCAGCGTCACCGAATCGATCACGGTGGCGGCGCAGGGCGTGTCGGTGCAGACGTCGAGTTCAGAGAATTCAGCGCTGATCGGCGCGAAGCAGTTGGAACAGATCTCGATTCGCGGGCGGGACGTGGTGTCGATGCTGCGCATTCTGCCGGGCGTTTCGCAGAACGTCGATACGGAATTTTTGGGCGGCAGTTTCGGCACGGGCACGCCGAACATCGGGGGCGCGCGGAGCAATTGGAATAGCTTGCAGGTAGATGGTTTGACGGGAAACGATCTGGGCAGCCCGAGCGTGTTTTCGAGCCCAATCAACATGGACGCGATCGGCGAAGTGAAGGTGCTGTTGAACAATTATCAGGCGGAATATGGCCGCAATGGGGGGTCGTTCATTAACATTGTCACGAAGTCCGGCGGGCGGGAATTTCACGGCTCGGCGTATTGGTACAAGCGCCATGAGACGTGGAACGCAAACAATTTTTTCAACAACCGGACGAATGTGCGTCTGCCGATA
>CAMDKT010000033.1 GCA_945900935.1 Candidatus Sulfopaludibacter sp. SbA3
GGTTGAGTGTTTTATCGAGAAGATAGTCCGCCTGTATTTCGCTATCTTCCCTTTCGATTCCCAGGAAAAGAAGCAGGCCTCTGCTGATCGCGCCCGTGACCTCACCCTCTACGGTTACACTGGCAGAAGACACCCGTTGCAGTAGCATGCGCATACAGTTTAGTATGCCTGTAGCCGATAGAAGGAATGAAGATGCACATTGAGACCTACGCCCACGGGCGCGCCGGTTTGCTGGGCAACCCCAGTGACGGTTACTACGGAAAGACAATCTCACTATTGGTCCGGAACTTCCGGGCGCGAGTGATTATCTACCCCAGCGCGAAGTTGGAAATAAAGGCGGGAAAGGCGGATTTGCCGGTTTTTGAGTCACTGGAGGATCTGTATGAGACGACTCGTTGGCGCGGGTATTATGGCGGGTTTCGTATCATACTGGCGCTTTTGGTGCGGTTGTCGGATTATTGCCGCGAAAAGGGAATCGAGCTGCCCAACCGGAATTTCACGCTCGAATATGAATCAACGGTTCCGTTACGTTTGGGGATGGGCGGATCTTCGGCAATTGTGACAGCGGCATTGCGCGGATTGATCCAATACTACGATCTCAAGATACCGATCGAAGAACAGCCAAATCTGGTTCTGGAAACGGAAACCAAGGAGTTGGGAGTAGCCGCGGGGTTGCAGGACCGCGTGATTCAGTCCTACGAAGGCCTTGTATATATGGACTTTTCGCGGGAACTGATGGATGCGCGAGGTTACGGGAATTACGAACGGCTGAATCCGACGCTGCTGCGGGATGTCTATGTCGCCTACCGGACCAGCCTGAGCCAAGGGACCGAGGTCTTCCACAATAATGTGCGGGAGCGCTGGCGCAACAACGATCCGGAAGTCGTCGAGGCAATGCAGACATGGGCTTCCTATGCCGAGCGCGGACGGCAAGCGCTGCTGGATGGAGACAGGGCAAAGCTGCATGAATTGATTGACGCCAACTTTGATCTGCGCGCGAAGTTGTATCAACTGGATCAGGGCAATCTGGAAATGATCCGGCTGGCGCGTTCAGCGGGGGCGTCGGCGAATTTTGCGGGGTCGGGCGGGGCGATTGTGGGACTGTACGAGGGCGAGGAGAATTTCGCCCGATTGGTAGCCGCGTTAGCCCCGGCTGGGATTGCAGTTATCAAACCGCAAATTTGCGCCTGAGGTCCGGGGGCTTCTGTAGGACTGTTTGCCAACCCGAATTATGGTTTCTCCCCGATCTCACTGGACACCGATTCCCCTCATAATGTGCTGATGATATACCGTAGACGGCGGTCCCACAGCACAGCCCCTACCGGCTTCTACCGATTTGAAAACATTCGCTCCCGCACCGGGATGACCGGTTATGGCGATTTGGAATCGTTCTGCGCGATGAAAAAGGGAATACGTGGCGCGGATTCGTTGAGTAGGTCCGGACGCCACATAAACGCCGAGCGGCGCGCCCCTGCCCATAAATTGAGCGGCTGCGTTACTCTAAAAGCTGCTCCCAATGGCTGTAAAAAAATCGATTGAGTACAAAGACGCCGGTGTGGATATTGACGAAGCGGACCGCGCCGTCGCGCTGATTCGCGCCCACGCCCGCAAGACATTTACCGATGGGGTGATGACCGACATCGGCAGCTTTGGCGCCGGATTTCTGTTGAAGAAGTCGAAGAATCCTGTGCTGGTGAGTTCCGCCGACGGCGTGGGCACAAAGTTGAAAGTGGCGTTTATGGCGGGGAAGCACGACACGGTTGGCGAGTGTTTGGTTAACCACTGCGTCAATGACATCATGGTGCAGGGCGCGACGCCGTTGTTCTTCCTGGACTATTTTGCGGTCGGCAAACTGGATGCGAAAGTCGCCGGGGATGTCGTCGGCGGGATTGCGCGGGGCTGTAAGGCGAACGGTTGCGCGCTGATTGGCGGCGAGACAGCCGAGATGCCCGGTATGTACGCGCCGGGAGAGTATGATGTCGCCGGATTCATCGTCGGCGCGGTTGAAAAAGACGATATGTTGACCGGGGCGACGATAAAGAAGGGCGACGTGTTGTTCGGCTTGCCGTCGAACGGACTCCATACAAACGGTTATTCTCTGGCCAGGAAGCTCTTGTTTGAAGTCGCCGGGTTCAAGATTGATACGGAGGTTCCTGAGCTTGGGTGTACCGTTGGCGAGGAACTGTTGAAAGTTCACCGGTCCTACAAGCAGGCGATTGACGCGTTGTTGGACGCTGGGCTGTTGAAGGGCGCGGCCCACATTACCGGCGGCGGTATTACCGACAACACGCCGCGGATGTTGCCCAAAACCCTTGGCGCGGAGATACACACGCTGACGTGGGAAGTGCCGCCCGTTTTTCAACTGTTGAAAAAATTGGGAAATGTCTCCGACGCCGATTGGCGGAGGACGTTCAATCTGGGCGTCGGAATGATTCTTTGCGTTGGCGCGGAAGAGGCGGCGGATGCCTCCGAAATTCTGGCCGAGGCCGGTGAGCCTCATTTCCCAATTGGCGCCGTTGTACCGCTTAAGAAAGGCGCCAAGGAACGCGTCCAATTCGTATGATGCGGCTGGGCGTGCTGCTTTCGGGCCGGGGGTCGAATTTTCAAGCGATCGCCGATAGTATTTCCGCCGGAAGGATTCCGGCCGAGATTGCCGTCGTCATTGGAAATCGAGCCGACGCTCCGGGCCTTGCCGCGGCTCGTGAACGGGCATTGACGACGATCTGCCTGCCTTCAAAGGGGCTGGACCGGGAGGCATACGACCGCCAGTTGATCGCTGCGTTGCGCGAACATGCGGTGGAATGGGTGGTACTGGCGGGATATATGCGAATCCTGAGCGCGGAGTTCATCCGCGCATTTCCGCGCCGGATTCTCAACATTCACCCGTCGCTACTTCCCGCGTTCCCCGGTTTGGATGCGCAACACCAGGCATTTGATTACGGGGTGAAGCTCAGCGGGTGTACCGTACACTTTGTGGATGAACATTTGGACCATGGCCCGATTGTGATGCAGGCGATGGTGCCGGTTGCTCCCGATGATACGGCCGACAGTTTGGCGGCGCGCATCCTGGCGGAGGAGCACCGCATTTACAGCGAGGCACTGCGGCGTTTGCTTACTGCGGACTGGCGGATCGACGGGCGGCGGGTTGTTTTTACGCCATGAGCTTCGCGACAGCGTCGACCAATTGATCCGGATGGAAGGGCTTTGGCAGAAATGCAGCGTGGGTGGGCAGGATTCCGGATTGGACGCTGGGATCGTCAGTGAAGCCGCTGATGAACAGAATGCGGGTTTCGGGATGCCGAAAGCGGACGCGATCAGCGAGGTCGCGCCCGGTCATGCCGGTCATGAGCATATCGGTAATTAGAAGTGCGAACGAGTCCTTGCGGCGGTCCAACAGGGACAGCGCTTCTTCTCCCGAGGCGGCTTCGGTGACCGCAAAACCGCGGCCTTCCAGGATGCGCCGCACGATGGCGCGAATGCCTATCTGATCGTCCACAACCAGGGCTGATTGAGCGGCGGCTGCGGGGGCGTTCTTTGCCAGAGGGATGTACATTTTTAAGAAGCCGGGCTCCATGACACGCCACCGGATGCCGGCCTGAAGCATCTTTGGACCCACCATCGCGCACTCCCCCGCCCCTGCCTGGCCCTCGCGGGCGGCTTTGCTTAAGGCCTCAAGCTGCTGTCGCAGCGTTTCCGCGGACATTCCGAAACCCTTCACAGTGACTACGGCCTCCTGTGCCGTTACCTCCGCTTCCAAATTGCAATGGGTCGGCAGCGTCTTTCAGTCCGGGAACGATTTGATAACCGCCTGCCGGAAGCAGATCGCGCAAGGAGTGCGCCGATTGATCGCTGCGCGCGCATGGCTTCCATGCGCCCGGTGCCCCCGATCAGCATGGAAACATCCTCGCGAAGCGGGCCGTCGGCGGGCAGTTCCGAGAGGATTTCCCGGCCGTAGCCGGAGGCGATCATGATGAGGTTATTCGTTTCATGGGTGACCCGTCCGGCGAGGCGTTGGGCCGACTCGATGCCGGCGGCGTTTGCGATCAGATCTGGGTCCTCCATGACATCCGACGGCGCTTGCTCCAATAGAACAACGGTCCATTCGGTTTCGCCGCCATCCCAGCGCGGGACTGGCGTGAACAGGACTTTGTAGTTTTCAGACGCCAATGATCCGGCCTCGCGGGGCTTATGCGCGTGCCGCCACGGGATGTCCTTAAAGATCACGTCGAGCGATTGCCGCTCCAAATCTTCCCGGCTGATCTGAAACGCGGCGAGAAATGCCCGATTGGCCGACAAGATCGCGCCGTCTATTCCGACGGTGGCCAATGGGACCGGCAGCATCGTGAGCATCTCATCGAAGAATCGGCGTTTCGATTCAAAGACCGAAATCCGACGCGCCACTTCCCGGGATGTCCACCGCTGGTTCTCGAATCGATCCATAGCTGTTTTGACCAGTGTCGCGGTTTTCGCCACTTCCGGCAATGAACCGCTTGGGGGAGGTCCGGCGGAAAAGTTCCGGTACTTCCTATTTTGATGTAGGGGGTGTTGACACTAGTACAAAGAGTCCACTCGCCCAGCAGCACTGGCGGCTTCAGGCAATTTTTTGCCTAGGCGCGTAGCGTTTGCAATTCGACGTCGGAAAACGAATTTCGCCGGGCAGGCCCGGGGTCTCACGGCCCAGCAGCGTCTTCCCGCGAGCCGAGTTCAATCGTCGTCAGCAGAAACCACTCCACCGCTTCGGTATCCGGCGGCGGATTTTCCGCGCGCGCGCATGAATCACCCAGATAGCAATGGGAGCCTTGTCGGCATCGTAGTGCGCCGGACGGAGTTGGACGCGCATGTAGCGCACCGCCAGATCCGCGTCGCGCCCGGGCCGATATGCACGGGCCTGCTGTTTGCTCTTCTTCGGCCGGGCACTTTGGCGCGGGATCTGCACGCGAACCCGGCTTTGTACCTCCGTCTGGCCAACCGCTTCCCACCGCACACAACCGCCAATTTAAGCCAGCGTCGGCAAATTCGCCCGCGCATAATCAATGCACCGCTGATTCAACTGATCCTCCAAAGCCAACACCTCCGCCGGCTTCAACCCCGCTGTCATCGGCAGCCGCACTTTCGGCGGATGATTCCGAACCCACCCCACCAGCATCGCCAAATCCCGCGACGAAGCCGGACTCTTCTCGTCATATACCTTCCAATACTGCTCCGTGAAAATCGGCACCTTTAACGGATCCCGCGTCAGCATCTCCAACTGAAACAGCATCTTCGGATCTTTCTTCTGGAACCGCGCCACGATTCCAGCCAGATCCAGAAGTCCATCCCCAAACGCTACTTCCGACAGCAATATCCCATCGCTGTAAAAATCCACGCCGACGTCTTTGAAACTCACAAAAATCGTATACGGCGCCAAAATGTCCATCGTCTGCTGCGGCGTCTCAATCAGCGAAACGTTATTCACCAGATCCAGACACACGCCCACATACTCGCTCCCCGTGGAACGCACCCACGCCGCCAACTCCTCGCTCCGCCACCCCTTATGATTTTCAATCGCCAGCGGCATTTTGTACTTCCGCAAAATCGGTTCCACACGCCGCACCGCCGCCTTGCAAGCCGCGTCGAAAACGTGAAACTCCGCCGCGCTCTTAAACTGCTCGTACCGGCGTCCCGAAAACGGATCGTGTACGCAAACCACCCGCCCGTCCATTTCTGATACCGCCTTCACCGCCGCTTCATACTTTGCCAAATCCGCATCCGCCCGCGGCGTCCGCAGCCCCACCGTCAGCCGCATATCGTAGCGCTCAATCTGGTCGCGCAACTTCTTAATGGCCGCCGGATCCAGATCGCCAGGAAGCGAAGTATGCGCCGCGCCAAGCCCCTTCTCGTGCGCGTACTCAACAATGTCCCATTGCTTGCCCATCCACCGGATGCGCGCCCCTAATCCAGGCCCCGCCGTCCCCATGTACTGCAACCGTTTCGGCGCCGCCATCAATCCCGCCGCCGCCGCGCTTCCAATCAGCGTTCTTCGTGTCATGCATGTCTAAACTATCACGACGGGGCTACGATAGGAACTGTGTGGAAGCTCCCGCTACCCCTCGTAATGGTAGCGTGCCTGGATGAATGTGATAAATTCGCCCGTGACTTCATAGACCAGCCTGTGTTCTGCGGAAACCCGTCGGGACCAGCAGCCCGCAAAATCGAACCTCATTGGCTCCGGCTTGCCTATTCCATCAAACGGACTGCGCATCACATCCTCCACAAGGTCCAGAACGCGTAGCGCAATTCTGCGGTCGTGTCTTGTCCAGTACTGAAGATCTTCGCGGAATTTTGAAGTAAAGACAGACCTGCGGTCAGTCTTTTTCAAGACCAAACTCCCGGCGCAGAGCCGCGGAAGTTGACGGCTTCAGCTTTCCGCCGCGGGCCTCCCGAAGTGCGCTCAGCAGCCTCCTGGCATTTGCCGGCGAACGCAATAGGTGCGCGGTTTCCATCAGGCTCGACAGTTCTTCCGCCTGAATCAGCGCTACATCGCCGCGATCGCGGCGCCGAACAAACACTACCTCCCGGTCGTTGCACACGCGATCCAGAACCGATGAAAGATTCTGGCGAAGGTTAGTATACGTCGTCTCAACGGGCATATGTTGACTCCTATTTAATTGTACAACATTCCTGTACAATCCGTTCCCGGCGCCCCGCCCCGAATACCTCTTTCCCGGCCTTTCGGACAACAATCCACTCTCCTCGAGTCCATCGAAGCCCTGTAAAGGCCGGGGCCCGCCCGTTTTTCCGTCCAGCGCGCGTCCCGCCGATCTCTGTCACAGATGCAATCCCCATTGGAGCGGACGCTTCCTCCGGTTTCGTTCATCGAACGTTTTCATCACCAGGCTCCCCCAACGTCGTATAACGGCCATTTCGCGTTTTCCCGCTGATGAAAATTTATACGATCTCACCGGACCGCGCCGGCAAGAAAGCCTTCGCCTTACCCACACAATCTTCGGTGTCCGATAAGCATCCTCTTATGGCGAGGGGTCAAGCGAAGCGTCAACCGATCACTTTGTAAACGATCTGGCGTAGAATTTTGCACGGCATCTGGCGTACGCGCCATTGCTACAGGCCGTTGCGAAATCCTATCGCCATGCAAGAAAGTTTCGCAATTGTGCAACGGTTGGCTGCGAATTGGCTCGCCTTGCGCAGAAACGGTCAGGGCGTCTTATGCACCCCCGGGCGGTTTTTGAAGTTAGAACCTAATCGACAAGTAAAAGGACACACAGCTATCACTGTGAGTTCCTCCACATCTGCTAAGTCCAAAGGTGTGATGTGCCTTTGTCAGAAATCGTACTTCTAATCCTTCCCTTTGCGCGAGCGTGTGAACCTCTTGGAACTCTTCTCGCATGCAACTGAGGCCATGAGTGTGACTGAAAGTACCGCTATAGCTCTTAGAGCACCCATTCCCCGACTTACAGTAAACGATCGACTCTCGCTTACCTTCCGCAGCAGCATCCTCTAGCGCAGATCGAAGCAAACCCTGCGCTTTCGCGATAGTTGCGTTTCGTTTCTCCGCAAGACGCTCCTGCTCCCCGTGTTTCTCGGCTTCCCGGTTCAATTCCTGTTGTTGCCGCCGTTCCTGTTCCTTGATCGGTGCCATCGCCATCGCCTTTTCTCGAAGGGCTTTCAGGTCTAGGTCCATATGACTAAAAACTATCACACTTGCAGATGACCTTCAGAATCCCGTGCAGTCGGCAGCCGGGATCCTCCCACATAACTTCTGGGTATTCAGAAAGTCCGCCTTCTCCCCCTCGCCTACAAATCCGCCAGAGCCTGCCTGCGCTCACGGGAAGCGCGACCGATCCCTCCATAGCCACATTTCAAACGCCGCCGTCACCCTCACCAAAACCGATACCGCCGCCACCCAATCCACTACCGCCAACGCCGCCGGCGCCTACGTCTTCCCGTCTCTCCAGACCGGTCTCTATGAAATCGCCGTTAGCGCCTAGGCCCCGCGCCCAAAACCAGCGGTAGCGGAGAAACAACCGTCACTTAATGTTCAAAGTCTCGTTAACGCAAAACTCCTCGATCCGGCGAAACTTCCCTGCCGCGATGTCGGCCTTGACCTTATCGAGCAGGTGCTCACCGCGTCCGCCAGGAGAAAAGTCCCGCTCCATCTCATAATCCCAGCCGTCGCTGTCTAGCCCGTTAAGCCAAACGGCCAATGACTGCCGCTCCGCTTCAGACAAGGCAACGATCTCCTCTTTCAGCAACTCCACCGTCATCCTTAAAACCTAACGTCTTTTCGCCGCGGGAGCAAGCGGCACTCGATCATTCGAGTTCACGCCTGCCCATCAACACCGGCGGCCCTGACATCTCCAGAATCGCCGGCGCCAGTCCCTCCCGCGCCAGCGCCTCCCCGGGATCGACGCCAAATCCCCGCTCACCCGATCCATCGCCAACAGCCGCGATTGGTCCAACGCCTGCGGCCGCGCCAAGCCCTGCTTCAACCCGGCAGCATCTTCGACAATGCCTGCCGCGCCGAAAAACCGTGTCACGCCTTCAATCAGCCCCCCTCTAAAACTCCCGCCGCGGCAAAGCCCCAACCGCCGGGACCGCCATCTTTTCCAACTCCATCCCAATCTCCCGGACCGCGCCGATAAAAACGCCTTCGCCTTCCCTACGTAATCCTTCGCATCCGTCACACGCGCCCCATAAATCACCATTCACTCATTCTTCGCCCCCATCGCCGCCTTCACAAAATTCAACTCATAACGCTTTTTCCCAGGCTCATCACGAGGTCATTGATACTGCTCTCTTTCGCTGGTATCTTCCAGGTTGTCGTCCGTTAGTTCCTCAAGCTCCTCAGTGGTCAGTGGCTTACGCGCCCAGTGGCGAACGTGAAACACGATGACTGAGCCCGTTGACTCAGTCTCCTGGTGGATCTTGAAATAGATCTTGTAAGCTCGGTTCTTTCGCCCGTGGAGGAGCAAGCGCACCTCGTCTTGCACGTCTTCAGCCTCGGGTGCCAGGGCGCACCGCGCTGCCATCTCTCCAAGAGTCTCTATCGTGCCGATGATCCCGGCAAACCACTCTCGTGCGATGTCGATACTGGCTTGGCGCTTGATGAAACCCGCAATCGCGTCAAGGTCGCCGAAAGCCTCATCTGTGATCTGAACCTCAAAGCCCATGCTTCGCCCGAAGCTTTGCGGCTGCATCTTTCAGCGGAATCATTCGTCCTTCTTCCGCGTCATTCATCCCACGGCGGATTGCGGCAACTGTTTCGGCGCGTTCCAAGCGTTCGAGAATTAGCTGGTAGCTCTCCGCGTCTTGTACCACCAATTCCGCACGCCCGTTGACGGTCAGCACGAGCGGGGTTTTGTTCTCCTTCAGCCGGCCAACGTACTCTTTGATGTTGCGTTGGAACTCTGTAACGGAACGAACTTCTCTTAGATCAATCATCGGAACCTCTATCGTGCTTAAAGCAGATAATTACACGCTACCACGACGACCCTCTGGCGTCGAACCCAATCGGTAGCTCCGCCCCTGAAACGTCACAGGATCCGCCATAACAACCAGCGTCGTCATCAAAACCAGGAGTAACTTCATACCAACCCTGCCGCAAAAATTGGCCGGAACTGTTCACGCCGCTTACTAAAAGTCGCCCCCTCATCGGTGCGAGCTTTGGCCACCGTTCCCGCCAGGCGACGCTCCGGGTTTCAGCGGTCTCCAACTCTCCCATAAACCCGGATCCGGTGATCCGTAAAGGTCAAATGCGGTAGCGGCGTGCTCTTCCCCATGTGACACGGCAAGCAGTTCTGCTTCAGGTTCCGTTGGCACGCCGCCCCCGCCCTCGCCGGAACCGTATGGCATCCCGCGCACACCGCGACATACGGCCCCGCCGTCCGTCCGGCGTCCTGATGCGGATTGTGGCAACTCACACACGTCAATCGCCCGCTCGCTCGAAAACACGCGCTAGCGCTCAACCCAGCCAGTTGGAATCGCACGATTGCCCCGTCCGTCGTCTCCGGCATCCGATGGCATTCCGCGCACAACGCAACCGCCGCGGTCCTCTTCATCCTCGCCTCTCCGGGTCTCCGCGCATGATCGGAGCCAGGTCCGTGGCATCGTTCACACGTCACACCCGGGATCATTGCCGATAACTCCGGCCCCTCTCGCACATTTGTCGCATGGCAAGTGAAGCACCGTGTAATCGTCGCCGCGTCCTGCCGCATTCCTAGCGCGGCCTCCGCGCTCGCCGAGGGCGTGCCGCTATGTCCAATCGTCCGCGCCGCCTGGTCTGGCCCCCGGTAGTAAGAAATCCGGTGCTCAAAATACGCTCCCTTGTACCGCCCCACCGGTGTCACCGCCTGGGAACCCGACCCAAAGGCCCACTCCAGCAGCGCCTCCGCCCGCTCCGCCCCTTTCGTTATTGTCACCGCCAAACCGCCCGCCGCCCGGGCATAGTCGAAACGCACGCCCGATCTCTCCCGCATCGGCTGTCCCGCCAGCCGTTCCGGAATGTCAGTCCCGGCAATCGGCCGTAGCGCCAGCGCATGTTGAGACACCGATTGCGTTGCAAACTGCGACGCATGGCACCCCTGGCACGCCGCCGCCCCCGCATACTCCGGCGCAGCCAGGGCCGAAATGCCCGCCATCGCCAAAATACCGCATATTCTTCTCACAGTCGCCGTAATAAAATATAGTCGATGTGGATCTTGTTTCTGTTGGCAATCACAGATTGGACGGCCGTCGAACGCCTCATCGCCATCGGCAACTATGCCGCCGCGCACACCGAGTTGGCCCGCCTGCCGCCTGATTCCGCCCGCTGGCACGTACTTTCCTCCAAAATCGCTGACGGCCGCAACGACCCTGCCGCCGCCGTTTCCGCCGCCGAAGCCGCCCTCCAATTGGAACCCCGCAATGAGGCCGCCCACGTCCAACTCGGTGGCATCTTCCTCAGCCGCAACACTCCCGACGCCGCTCTCGACGTCTTCACCGATGCCCAGGCCCTCCTCCCCCAATCCGCCCTCATCCGTCTCGGACGCGGCTTGGCCTTCAAGGAGCTGCAACGCTGGGACGAGGCTGAAACAGAGCTCACGCGCTGCCTTCCCAGCCCCCTCGCCTTCGATGCCCTCGCCACGATTTTCATCCAGCGCCGCCGTTTCGCCGATGCCGCCCGCCTCGCCCAGCGCTTCCTCAAGGAAGCCCCCGCTGACTATCGGGCCTGGTACTTCTCCGCAGCCGCCAAAGAAGGCCTCGACCTCCCCGGCGTCGAACCCGATGCCCGCCGGTCTATCAAACTCCGTCCCGAATTCGCCGCCGCCCACGCCCTCCTCGGCAAGTGGCTGCTCAAGCAGGACCGCCCAGCCCAAGCCGTCGTCGAACTCGAACAAGCCGCTCGCCTCCGGCCCGATCTCGTCCAAGCTCATCTCCACCTCGCCCAAGCCTACCAAAAGCTCGGTCGTAAAGACGATTCCGCCCGCGAATTCAACCTCGTCCGCGAACTCAACAAAAAAGAAAGTGCGCCGCGGCAGAGATTGCTCTTCCACCGCGGCCCTTCTCCCGCTAAATAATCAGAACGCCAGCTTCAACGCCATCTGCACCTGCCGTGGGGTATTGCCCACCGCGGTCACCCGGCCAAACGTCCCCGCCCCGAACGTCGTGTTCGGATTCGCGAAGTACGGCGAGTTTGACAAGTTGTACGCTTCCGCGCGGAACTGAACCTTCACCCGTTCCGTCACCGCAAAGAACTTGCTCACCGTCATATCCCAGCTCCGCAGTCCTGGGCCCCAGATCAGCCCGCGCCCCGCGCTCCCGATCGTGTACTGCGCCGGCGCCGAAAACGTCGTCGTATCGAACCATCGGTTCACCGTTCGTTCGCCATCCGGCAGATTAGGATTGCCTGAGGAATGCGGCCGGTTTGCGTTATTGCCGCAAACGCAACTGTCGATCGCGTACCCCGGCGTTAGCGGGAACCCGCCCTGCGCCGTCAGAATCGCGCTCGCTTCCCACCCGCCCAGCACCATGTCCGCCGCCCGGCTAGTGTTCAGCCAGCGCCGTCCCTTGCCGAACGGTAATTCGTAGATCGGCGCGAACGTAAACCGGTAGGGCGCGCTGTCCGGGCCAATGCCGCGGTCCAGATTCCGATTGTTCAGCGGGTCGCGATACCCTTGCTGCCCAACGTCGATCAGCTTGGAGTACGTGAACGCCGCCACCCACGCCAACCCACTCGAAAACCGCCGCTCTGACTTGATCTGCAGCGCATGGTACGACGACGAACCAATCCATGAATTGCTGGTCACGCCATTGGGATACCTCGGAAACTGCACGAAGGGAGCAATCCGGCGTCCACGCGCTTCCACCGCCAGGTTCAGCGGGATCGCGTTCTGGTTGTATGCCCCATACTGCAAGTGCGTTCCCTTGCTGCCTGAATAGCCCACTTCCACCAGCGTCGATCCAAACTCCTTCTGCACATTCAAATTCCACTGCTGCATGTAGGACATGGGATTGTCATCCGGAAACACAGTCACACTCGCGGCGTTGCGGCCCGTCTTGTCCGCGGCCGCATAAGGAATGCGGTCCAGCGTCGTCAGCCACGTCAGGTTGTCCGTGGTCGTATACCGCCCCACATCGGCATCGGCGAATATCGGATCCGACAGCAGGAACCCGAACGCGCCCGACGACATCGTGCCCACCGTCGATAAGCCGTAACCGCCCCGGATGATAATTCCTTTAGCCGGGTTGTACGCAAATCCCAGCCGAGGGCCGAAATTGTTGTAGTCGTTCTTCCATGGCGTTCGCCGGAATCCGTTCTGCCCGAAACGCTGATATTCGCCCTTGTCCAGGTCGAACACGCCGGATTGGTTCTGCGCCTCCGTATACCAGAGCGGTGCGTCCCAACGCATCCCCAGGTTCAACGTCAGCTTGCGGTTCACGCGCCAGTCGTCCTGCAAAAACAACGCATACACGGGTGCCCGTGACCGGAAGAAGCCCGGGAATATGCGGTACTGAAACGACTGCGGCAACCCCAGCAAAAAACTCGCATAGTCGAAGCCGCTCGTCGAAATCCCCGGCTGGTTCGTGTAGATCGGCTGGAAGTTCCAGCGCGTCGTTCCCGGATTCGGCTGGAAATTGTCGGTGCGAATCTGCCTTACTTCGCCGCCAAACTTGATCGTGTGCCGGTCCTTCACCCACGATGTCAGATTCACCATCGAGTTGCTGTTCTGCAGCTCAAAAAAAAGCGTGTCTCCCGAAGATCCCAGCGGCGCGAAGTTGGTAAACTGCACGTCCGGCGTGCCCAGCTTAACGTCTCCATTCGGCAGGCCCAGAATGCCCAGCGAATTCGTCGATACCTTCCCGAAGCCCGCCACCTCGCGCTTCGGATAAACCTGGAACCATCCCAAATGCAAGTCGTTCGTGATGCGCGGCGAGATCACCCGCACGTAGTTCACCACCGCCTGCCGCCCCGGATTCTGCGTTCGGCCAAACCCCAGTTGCCCTGGGTTGCGCCCACCCGCGTCCGGGTTCGGGAACGCGCTCGCCGGATCGGAGTTCGACTGCCGCCCGGAATACCGCGCAAAGAACTTGTCCTTGTCGGAGAAGTTGTGGTCAATCTTGACGTCGTACTCGTAGTTGTCCACCTTGTTCGGACCGAAGTTCGTATAGTTCGCGAAGTCCGTATTCAACTGCGGCAGCGGGTACAGCGCCTGCAAGTTCTTCGCCGCATTGCTGATCCTCGCCGCCGGCAGCCGGTTGCCCGTGAACGGGTCGCGGACCACCGCGCCACCCACCGTCCGCGTCGATGCCGGGTCGTAGATAATGTTCGGTAATGTCGAAAAATCGCCATTCCTAAACGCTGGCGTCGGTACCGTCAGGTTTGTAAATGCCAGCGTCCCGCGCTGTTTTGTGAACTGAACGTCGCCAAAGAAAAACGTCTTGTTCTTCACCACCGGGCCGCCAATCGTCCCGCCGTACTGATTCCGGCGCAACGTCGGCCGCGTCGCCGTATAGTAGTTGCCCGCGTTCAACTTATCATTCTGCATGAACTCAAACGCCGACCCATGAATCTCGTTCGTTCCGGACTTCGTCGTCGATAGCATCACCGCCCCCGACGTCTCTCCGTACTCCGCCGAAAACGAATTCGTCAGAACTTTGAACTCGCCAATCACGTCGGGATTCGGATTCACCGGATTCCCCGCCCAAACATGGTTCGACGAATGCGCGCCATCAATGTAGTACGGGTCTTTCCGCACCAGTCCGCCCTGCGTCACCGCATTCCCGTCCCGGTTTAACGCCACCCCCGGCACCAACAGCCGAAAATCCTGCGGGTTGCGCCCAATGGTCGGAAGGCTCACCACCTGCCGGTTTTCAATGGTCGTCGATAGCGACCCCGTCTCCGTTTCCAGCAACGGCGTCTGTGCAGTCACGCTCACGGACTCGGTCAATTGCCCCGTCTCCATCGCCACATCGATGCGTAGCTGCCGGGTCATCTCCAGCGAAACATTGTCCCGCTGGAACCGCTTGAACCCGCTCACTTCCGCGTCCACTCGATACACTCCCGGCTGTAGGAAATTAAACAGATAGTTCCCGGCGCTGTCCGAAGTTGTCTCCGCCTTGACACCGGTGCTTTTGTTCGTAATTGTCATCTTCGCGTTTGGGATCACGGCCGACGACGAGTCGGTAACGCTCCCCAGAATCGAGCCTGTGTTGCCCTGCGCGCTAACAATCGCCGCTGCCGCGACAACGAGCGCCAATTGGCGAAATAACGTTGATGTTGAGACTAACATTAAAGAACCTTCCTTGAATGTGAGAATATCACAATGGAGGCGTTCACTCGCTGATGGGCGACAATTAGATCTCCCGGCCAACGACAATTAAAACTCCCGCTCAACCGAGGGGGACTGAAAAGGAATCGCGGCAAAAAGCGAGCTGTGGAAATGCCGGGTCTGTGGAAAGCGTGGAAAGCCAAAGGCAGGCTTCCCCCTCTTTCCACGAGCCCCTTGGAAATCTCGCCAAGAGCAGGCGGGAGTTCCACATTTCCACAGTTCCGGCGACGAGGGCGGATGGAAAAGTGAGAAAACCAAAAACGGGTTTCCCACTTTCCCACCGCCCCGAACCATCTCTCAAAAAAACCGCCGCGGGAGGGCGCTTCGCGCCGCCCTAAGAGTTAAAAAGTAATTGTCGTTGGTAGGGCGAAATAATTGTCGTCGAGGAGGAGAAATAGTTGACGCTGGACATGCCCACGAGTTTGTTCACAAAGCGGGCGGCGGACTGGCCGTCCGGTGCCATGGCCCGAGTGAGACGAACCAAAGGCGAATCTGGATCGGCTCACCCGCGGAAAGGCAAAATCTTGCCCGTGGGCAATACAAGACACGCCTTTGGCGCGGATAAAAATGTCTTGCCCAGCGGAAAATCCTGTTCTTGGTATGGGTCAGTTTTGGAGAGCACAAACGGATCAATTTTGGAGAGCGCCGAAGCTGGTTCTGAGCGGGCGCCGGGTGGACGCCCGGGTTGCCCTTCCCGCGTTTCTCGACGCGCTTCCTGCAAGCGAATCTGTTTGAGTACTAGGGTGTTGTTGCTATTGGTTGGGCCGCGTCGAGGGCCGCGTCGGCGGCATCCAAGAACAGTTAGAAAAACATGTACGCGGCGAGAACCTTAAGTTCCGAGCGCGACTGGTACCGTGAGTGGTTGTATTGTGGCATGGGAGGCTCGCCATGGGGGCCAGGGGGTTCCCTCAGAGCAGTCAGCCCTTTTCAGCGAGCAGCGATTCGAGTTGTGCGATCAGCGCCGGAAGATCGGAGAGAATGGTGCTCCAAACGATCAGTGGGTTAATGTCGAAGTACGCATGGATGAGACGGTTCCGCATGCCAATCATGTCCCCCCAAGGTATTTCAGGGTGCGCCGATTGGAACTCCGGAGATACTTTGCCCGCTGCCTCACCTACAATCTCGAGGGCCCTCTCCAAGGACCTGAGCAGCATCCGGTCGGCTGTTAAACTTTCCCGGCTCCTGCCCTTTGCGAAGGACAACGCATCGTGGGCAGCCTCGAGCATGTGCGCAAGGCGCACTTGGTCAGCGGGATTCATATTGCAGAAGTGCGGAACTTACCACTTCTTCACGGAAGTAGTGGCTCAGGTCTTCGGCGGTCCGAAGGTCGACCTTCCTACCCAATCGTTCCGAGAGTTCCCGTTCCATGCGAGCAACGCCAAACAGTCCGGGAATATGATTCGGATCGAACTCGATCAGCACGTCAATATCACTTTCAGCACGAAAACGCGGCGTCAGGACCGAGCCGAAGAACGACAGTTTATGAATGTGGCTGCGGCGGCAGAACTCTGCGAGAAATTCGTCCGGCACCGCGATTGGCAGAGTAGAGATCATGAACCAGACTCCTGTTTCAATTCTGCCATGGGGAGCGTTGCCGCACGAAGAAATTAGCCTCTTTCACTCCGCTGGTATCGCGGCGGCGGGACAGACCCGAGCGAAGGCGCGCGCGGTGGCGGCTTTGAGTGCCGACGAGCGGCGGGACGCGGCGATGAAGGTCCGGCAGAGTTGCGCGTTCGCTCATTACAGCGAGCCTATCGGAACGAATGCCGCCAATGGAGACGAAACTGCACTCTCGCGGTCAATTGGCGCTTTCACGAAGAGCTTGCCAACGATGTAACTCGGCGAAGTGGAGTCGGGGACCTTCGAGACTCTCCTCCGCGCATTGCACTCCGGCAAACCCGCCGATTTCGAAACTATTGCCGGGGGGTCTGGTAGACGGTTGGTAAATCCCCAAGCGGGCTGCGCCTTTTGCCTGGAAGGAGGCGATCCGCGCAGTGAAATTCTTGCTCGACCACGACCTGCCGGACGACCTGAGCTACTTGATCGAACAACTGGGACACGACGTCCTGTTGCTTCGCAAGGCAATTCCTGCCGAGTCCTCCGACGCTGCTGTTCTTCAATTCGCCCACGACAACGGTTGTATTCTGTTGACCTGCAATCGGAACGATTTTCTTCGTTTAGCCATGACGAATCCGCATCACGGCGTAGTTTGTCGTCGTTCGGCGCCGAACACGGGCAGAACATCAGCCTCGCCGATGATGGCCGTCTGCATGACGACGGTATCGTTTCTGTCGCGAATCGGCGTGACTGGTAATGGGTCCGCGTGAACGAGCTCAGCAGCGTCGCGCAAGAATCCGATGTAATCGTAGATGCGGTTTTCTGAAAGCCCGTGGAGGGCAACCATGCGCGGATACCGCAGAACCCTGGCCAGTTCAAAAAGCATTTCCGATGAGATGAGCAATACGTGATCAGACTCGATGATCCCCAAGAGTAAATCGCGAGCCAGGCCTGTCGCGTTTTCGTGCGCCCGAATCAGTATTGCCGTGTCGAGGAAGGATTCTCACGGATGGGGACGATAGCCGGGGCGGACGCTCCTCATGGCTTCCGTCAGGATGTCTTCTGCTTCTGCCTCCGAAACAGGTTTGCGGGCGGCGTCCACCTCAGCAAAATACTTCCTTAGGTCGTTCGCAATTTCCAGCTTCCGCTCGTGCGTAACCGTGGCGGCTTCGAAGGTACGAACGCTCACCGCTTCGCCGTCTTGAACAGGGCGTCCCAAAAGCGTTTCCAGTGCCACCTTCTGGTCAGGCGACAGATCGCTAGCGTTGCAGATCATGGTGTACGCAGTTACCTACGCTCCATTTTGTCACGGAAAGAATAGGGATGAGTCCGGCGGACCTGCCCGTCGGGCCCGACAGGATGTGGACGCGATTGAAGGGCCGGCGCGTTCCCTTGAAGCCTCCGGAGGATATTTCCACGACGCCCGCATTATTGTTGGGGCCGCCAGGGGAGAGCCTTCCAGACCTTTGCGTCCGTGCGCGCGGGGCCCATTCGGCGTGGATCGTCGAGACCGGAGCGGCGTTGGCGGCGTGTTCGAACGCCGCCACCCGGCTGAGCTACGACAAGCTGCGCGCCTACCGGATGCGCCTGATGGCCGAGGTGCAAAAGATCGCGGAGAAGGGCGAGGTTCGGGGGCCCAGGCAGTTGGGGGGAAAACTGCGGACCCTGTCCCCGAAGGACGCCGAGTCGGCCGGCGTCCAGGCCATCCGCCGCGCCAAGCCGATATGCTGGGTTCTTACGTTGATTTGGAAGTCTTCTACCAGTACATCTGGCAGGAGGCAGCGAAGTATGTCGAGTATCGGAGTAACACGGCGTACTTGTTCCTCGCCGAGGGGATGGACGAGATGTTAGTCATCGCGCCCCCGGACTTCCCTATTCCCAACGGAACGATGGACCTTCCGTGAGGCTTCAACTTGGCCGGTGGTTCGGTGACGCCGCACGAACTGTCGAGACTTGCTGGAGAGAGCGTGCGCAGTAAACTGGAATCGGAATATCGCGCTACCACCGCCGAACGGTACAATGCGGATTACCAGAACACGAAGGAGTGAAATGCTTGAACGGTGGCTTGCGTTGGACTTCCCCGATGTGCGGAGCACACAGTTCGTTTGCGCCAGTTGGAGTAGGAGCTAACCCGTGCCGATTAAGAAGTCCGGCCTCTACTCCTCCCTCTGGGCATCCTGCGATGAACTCCGCGGCGGCATGGATGCCCAATGCCGCTTACTTTGTGTAGCAGAGCGGTATTTTGCTGAAGTTCAAATTATCTGCTGGACATTTTCGCCGCCGCTGGGTATAGTTTGTTGGATGGGTCCACCAGAACAATTAGTGTAAGCCTTGAGAAGATCGGTCTCGACG
>CAMDKT010000034.1 GCA_945900935.1 Candidatus Sulfopaludibacter sp. SbA3
ATCATCGGTCTCGGCTCATTCACGATCATGTCTGACGGTACTTGTCCTGATGCTATCGAGACGATTGCCACGCTCATCGGAATTAAAGTAGTTATCCGCATAATGCTCTTTTCCCTAAACAAGACATTTCCCTTCTTAGTACACCCTGGATTGGATCTGGTTGGCCCGTCCCGAATACACGGTGCGCGACGATTGTTCCGATAGAAAGTTACCAGCCCTGGCAAGAAACCGACGTAGTCGTCAACCCAGTAATTGGAAAGAAAGTAGTACAGGGGTGTAGCATATCTTCCGATGATCCACCATCCTCCTGTTACGCCGAACTGAGCATATCCGCTTGAGGCAGCGCCCGGATAAAAACACCCATCGAATTTGGAAGGTCCGGCGAACTCCTTCACTTGGCGTCCATCGAATGGTCTAGAAAAGTTTCCCTGAAGTGTTTGCCTCCACCGATGTACCGTACTTGTGTGTCGCGCATCCAGCGTCCTTCGCCTGCTTGACTGTCGCATGGACTTGTGTCGCGATCGGAATGAGGAAAGGTTAAGTAACCGGCCCCGCCAGCGGTGGCCGGTATCCGCGAATCCGATCCGTAGTTCCGCGCCGTCCCGTAAAGTCAGTCCGGTTTATACCTCAGCATCAGCAAAGTCAGATCATCCCGCTGGGCCGCCCCTCCCGTGAAGCTGGCGATGTCGGCCTTGACCGCGTCGATTAACCCGGCCGGCGGCAGCGACGGGTTAGCCTGCAACACGGCGACGAGGCGCTCCACGCCGTACTGCTCACGCTGAGCGTTCATGGCTTCGGAAACGCCGTCAGTATAAAGCACGAGCAGATCGCCCGGCTCCAACCGAAGCGCCGCATCTTTCCACGTAGCAACCTCCAGCATCCCAACGGGCATGCCGGTGGCCGCGAGTTCGAACACATTGCCGTTGGCGCGGACCAATAGAGGCGAACAGTGCCCCGCGTTGGCCCACCGCATCGGCGCGTCGCGGTAAATGGAAGCCAGAAACATGGTGGCGTATTTCTCGCCGCTGGTACGGGTCAGCAGGAAACGGTTGAGCCGGTCCAGAATCACGGCGGGCGGAATGTGCTCCGCCGTGGACATGATGAAAGCGCCTTGCAGCAGGCTGGCGAGCAGCGCCGAACTCACGCCTTTGCCGGAGACGTCGGCCATGACGATGTCGAAACGATCATCGCCGGCGGGGAGAATATCGAAATAATCGCCCCCGACTTGTCGGCTGGGGATCGAGAGGCCCGCGGCGCGGAGCCACCCGGTTTGCGGATATTGCTCGGCCGCCGGGAGCAGGTCCTGCTGAATGGTCTGCGCAATGCGCATCTCCTGATCCATCTTCTGCTTCTGCCGCTCTTCATCAAGCAGGCGGGCATTTTCAAGGACGAAACTGGCTTCGATGGCCAGCGACTGTACGAGGTCCCGGCTGTTGGCGGTGAGTTCGGGATGATGAAGCCGCGAGTCCATGTAGAGCAGACCGATGGAGTCGGCGATGGTGCCGACGAGCGCGGTTTCGGATAGATCGCCGGCGCGGACTTTAATCAGCGGGACGCAGACGACGCTGCGGACGGCGAGTTTGACAATGGATGCGTCGACGCCATCAAGACTGGAGTCGAAGTGCATGTTCAACAGGTCGCTGCGCGTGCGGAGCGCCTTATGGAGGACCTTTGCGGGAATGCCGAGATCCTCCGTTAACGGGCGTCGTCCGGCT
Organism: Candidatus Sulfopaludibacter sp. SbA3; assembly: GCA_945900935.1. Classification (GTDB taxonomy): domain Bacteria; phylum Acidobacteriota; class Terriglobia; order Bryobacterales; family Bryobacteraceae. The sequence continues at coordinate 1,716 of CAMDKT010000034.1, forward strand.
TCGCGGGCGATGCGGGTTTCGAGGCCGTCTTTCGAGGCAAGCAAGAGAAATCCGCGATCGCAGTTTGTGATTTCCAGCGCCGAGTCGACCACTGCAGTTAGCACCTCGTCGATGGACAGCGCGCCTTGGATGGAACGGGCAACCTCCAACATCGAGCGTAACTTGCGCAGGCCGCCGTGATTGGCATGGGTGGGCATGGCGGTGGTTGTTTCGAGCAGGAAAGTCAGTTCGTAGGAATCATCGACGCCAAAGCGGATAACGTCGCCGTGCCGGAGCACATGCGCCTGCTCCTTGAGCCCGTTGACGTCAATGCCGTTGCGGGACCCGGCGTCTGCGACGATGAGATCGGCCCCGTCACGCCGGATGATCGCGTGATTGCGGGAGGTCCGGTTGTCGCGCAGGACGAGATGGTTTTCGGGACTGCGGCCGATGGTGAAGGGGAGGGGATCCAACGGCACGCGGAAGGCGCTGGCACCCGGAGGTTTCACATCCAATGCCGCGTTGTTCATACCTCGGCCGCTTCGCGAATCTCCTGTTCGCGCGCCATCTGGCAGTTCGGGCAGTACCCGCCAATCTCGGTGCGCACCAGCAGAATTTCGAACCCGAATGTTTCCTTTACCTGCTGGCGGATATGCGCTAACGGCTCGCCGAAATACTCTTCGATCTTGCCGCAGCGGAGGCAGACGACATGGGCGTGTTCGCGCTTCATGCGTGTCTCGTAGTAATGCTGGTCGCCGCCGTGATGGAGCAGGTCGAGTTCGTCGACGAGACCCTCCATCTTGAGCATTTTCAGCGTCCGATAGACGGTTACGCGGTTAAGCTTCGCGTCTTTCTCGCGCGCCAGATGATAGAGGCTTTCGGCGTCCAGATGCAGTCCGGACTTGTCGATCAGATCCAAAAGAATCTGGCGCTGCCGGGTCATCCGAACCCCCCGCAGTTTCAATGATCCCTGGGTTGTCTGTGCGGGCATACTTCCCTCAATGTAGCAAAATGCCGCCTGCTAGAATCGAGAAGTTGATGGTAGAAACAATCCTGGTCGCCAATCGGGGCGAAATTGCCGTTCGGGTACTGCGCGCTATCGCCGAGGCGGGGCTGCGTGGCGTGGCCGTGTTTACGGAGATCGACCGCCGGGCGCTGCATCTGGCGCATGCTGACGAAGCCTATTTAGTGGATTCGTATTTGAATCCGGAATCGATCCTCGCCGCGGCGCGTCTGGCGGGGGCTGGCGCGCTGCATCCGGGGTACGGTTTTTTGAGCGAGAATGCTTCGTTTGCGGCGCTGTGCGCGGAAGCGGGGGTGTTGTTTATCGGGCCGCCGGCCGAGGCGATTCGTTCTTTAGGATCGAAAACGGCGGCGCGGGAAGTGGCGATTGGCGCAGGAGCGCCAGTGGTTCCGGGAAGCGAAGGGGCGGTGGGAAGTTTCGCCGAAGCGCGGCGGGTGGCGAGCGCGATCGGGTATCCGGTGTTGATCAAGGCGGCGGCCGGCGGGGGCGGCAAGGGCATGCGCCTCGTCGAAAAAGAAAACGAATTGGAGAGCGCGCTCCGCGACGCCTCCAGCGAGGCGGAGCGGAGTTTCCGTTCGGGCGAAGTGTATATCGAGAAGGCGCTGATTCATCCGCGGCACATCGAGATACAGATTTTTGGCGACAACCACGGCCATCTGATTCATTTGGGCGAGCGGGAATGTTCCATTCAGCGGCGGCATCAGAAAGTGATCGAGGAGTGTCCGTCGCCGCTGGTGGCGTTGTACCCGGAGATGCGCGAGGCGATGGGCGAAGCGGCGTTGAAGATAGCTCGCGCCGCCGGGTACACGAATGCCGGGACCGCGGAATTCCTGGTGGATGGAGACCGGAATTTCTATTTCCTGGAAATGAACACGCGACTGCAGGTGGAGCATCCGGTGACGGAGTTAGTAACATCGACGGACCTGGTGCACATGCAATTGGAGGCGGCGTTCGGCGCTGAGTTACAGCTTAGGCAGTCCGATGTTAGCTGGCGCGGCGCGGCCATCCAGTGCCGGCTGTATGCCGAGGATCCCGCAAATCAGTACTTCCCTTCCCCCGGGCGGATTGACCGTTTGCGTATGCCGTCCGGTCCCGGCATTCGCTTGGACAACGGCGTGTATGAAGGATGGACCGTGCCGATGGAGTATGACCCGCTGCTGGCCAAACTCTGCGTGTGGGCGCAGGACCGGCCGCGAGCCATTGCCAGAATGCAACGCGCGCTGCGGGAGACCGAGATTTTGGGAATCGCTAATAATGTCGCGTTTTTTCGCCAATTGCTGATCGACGAACGCTTTCGGTCCGGCGACATCCACACGGGGTTCCTGAACGACTTTGTGTATCGGCCGGACACGACGCTGAGCGAGGCGGAACTCGACGCGGTGATCGCTGTATTGGCCGCGTCGGAACCTGCGGCGGAGTTGGCCATTCCCGCGGCCCGCTCGAATTGGAGCCGCCGGTGAAACGGATTTTAGTAGGGCCGGACTCTGAAAAAGAGATTGACTTTGAACCGGGGGAGTATCCATTGGCGACGTTGGAGACAGGCACCGCGCTCGTGCTGCGCGGCGGGCAAGTGCATCGAGTGACGTACGCGAATGGGCTGCTGCTGGTGAATGGAAAGCAAGTGCGGCTAAGCCTGGCCGATCCGCGCAACCGCCGTCGAAATGGCAACAATAACGCCGATTCCGGCCGCCGCGACGTGAAAGCCGCGATGCCCGGAAAGGTGATCAAAATCCTGGTGGAGCCCGGGCAATCGGTTGAGCCGGCGGCGGGATTGTTGATCCTGGAAGCCATGAAAATGCAGAACGAAGTCCGGTCGCCGGGTACCGGTCGCGTGACCTCCGTTCATGTCAAAGTGGGGGACACGGTTGCATCCGGACAAGCGCTGGTTACACTGGAGTAGACACTATGCCTGATTCGGGGTGCGCGATTTGCCGCGGTAGCGGATGGGAGATCCAGGAGCGAAGCGGCATCTCCGGCGCGAGGCGATGCGTCTGCACAGCCGGCGATATTCAGCGGCAAACGCTGCAACATTCCGGCCTCCCAGCGTTATACCAGAATGCATCGCTCGACAATTTCGAAGCGCAGGGCAACGCGGCGCTGCAAACCGTGATGCTGCTGGTTCGGGGCTACGCTCGCGAATTTCCGAACGTGGAAAAACCGGGGCTGCTGCTGATCGGCGAACCGGGAACGGGCAAGACACATCTGGCCGTCAGCGCGCTGCGGCTGTTAATCAACCGCGGGTACGGTGGGCTGTTCTTCGACTACCAGAACTTACTACAAAAGATACGTTCCAGTTACGACCCGGCTTCCGGCTCCGGCGACCGCGAGGCGTATGCCACGGCGCTGGACGCGGAAGTACTTCTGCTCGACGACTTAGGCGCCCACCGTATTACCGACTGGGTGGAAGATACCGTGACCAGTCTGATCACTTATCGTTGCAATAACAAGAAGCCGATCATCGCCACCACGAATCTGCCCGACCAGGATATGCAGACGACTGACCGCCGCGACCGATCCGCCGGGGGGACCGAATATAAGCGGTCGCTGATCGATCAGATCGGCATGCGGGCGCGGTCCCGGTTGTTTGAGATGTGCCGCGTGATCCGCATGCCGTCGCAGGTAGAGGACTACCGGTTGCGCAAGGCGCGAATTAATTAGCCGCCTGGGCCGCGGCTGCGTCCTACATCACCATCGGTTCATCGGCGGAGCCGCCGTAAATCGACGGCACCTTGCCGCCCATCGGCCGCAGATAAGCTGACAACTGGCCGCGGTGGTGAACGCAATGGACGTTGGCGATATTGATGAAGGCGGCGGCGGGTAGTTGGAACATGCCGAAGAAGTCGACGGTGGCGGCCAGTTGATCGCCGGACAAAGCCGCGACCTTCTGGCGCGCCGCCGGGCGGGCTTCATTCCACCAGTCAACGACGCCGGCGGGCGTGGACGGCCCTTCGCCTTCCGGGAACGGGCCGAACGCGCCCGCGGCCACGGATTCCAGGAACCAGATCTCGCTGGCGACGATATGGAAGGCCAGCGTTTGGGCGGGCATTGACTTCTCGCCGGGCTTGTAATCGCCCGCGCCGTCCGGCATCGCGAGGATGACTTTCGAGGTCGCGGAAACTTCGCTGTCGAGCGCGTCTAAGAGAAAATCTCGTAAACCGGCTGCAAATTCAGGGGTCATAATTGGGGTCTCCTTCAATTCAGATGTTGGGGAACTGCTATGGTCCTTACCATATCACGGAGAATTCACACAGTGGCTGAACTCGTGTTGCTTCCCTATTCCGCTAAACTAATGGCACGATGCGCATCTGCTTGATATTCATCGCCCTCGCAGGCGCCTTCGTCGCTGCCGGCCAGAAGAAGGAGATGATTCCCATGCGGGATGGGGTCCGCCTCTCCGCCACAATCACGCTCCCCGAGGGCCCCGGCCCCTTCCCCGTCATCCTCACGCGCACACCCTACGCCATTCCCGCCGCCCGCAGTGCCTTCGTCGACGCTGGATACGCCGTCGTTCAGCAGAACCTGCGCGGGCTGTTTGAAAGCGAAGGGAAATGGCAGATGTTCGCCACCGAAATCGCCGATGGTTATGACACCGTGGAGTGGATCGCCCGCCAGACCTGGTCGAATGGCAAAGTGGGTGTATTCGGCGGCAGCGGACCTGGAATTGCCGGTTACATGACGCTGATGAGCGGCGCGCCGCATCTGTCGGCCGGAGTCATTCAGAACGCCCATGCCAATACATACCCCACTGTGTCGTTCCCCGGCGGCGTCTATCAATCCGCCCTCGTCGACAGTTGGACGAAAGCCCGCGGCGCCGAGATTCCGCCCGCCTTTCCGCGCCCTATTTTCCGAATGTTTGACCAGGACATGTTACGCCAGGACATTCGAGCCCATGCGGCGAATGTCAAGGTTCCCATCTTACATTTCACCGGCTGGTTCGATGTATTTACGCAAGGTACGATTGATTACTTCCAACTGGCTCAGACACACGGATCGGACAAAGCCATTGGCAATCAGAAACTGGTCATTCACCCCAAGGGCCACGGCGGCCGCTTGCTGGGCGACTTACAGTGGGACACGGAAATTCCGGCGATTGCCGGGCTCAGCCGGCGCTGGTTCGATTATTGGCTGCGAGACATAAACACGGGCGTGCACCGGCTGCCGGCCGTGCAATATTACGCTCTCGGCGACCCGCGCCTGGCGCTGCCGCCGGCGAATGAATGGCGTTCCGGCGCCGCTTGGCCCCCGGCGCATTCGAAAGAAAGTTTTTACTTGCAGCCGGGCGGCGGGCTTTCCAAAACCGCGCCCGCCCAGACCACCAGCAGCAGCAGCTATGACTACGATCCGGCGGATCCCGTGGCAACACTCAGCGCCCGCCCGAATGACTGGCTCAACCGGCCGCCGCTGGATCAACGCCCGCTCAAGGATCGCGCCGACATCCTGCGATTCACCAGCCTTCCGCTGACCGCCGCCGTTGAAATCGCCGGCCCGCTGGAGGCCGAATTATTCGTGTCGACAACGGCCAAAGACACCGATTACTTTGTCCGCGTCATTGACATTCATCCCGATGGATTTGAGGCGCTGATGATGTCGCGCCCGCTTCGTCTCCGCTTCCGCGAGGGCTTTCACAAAATGGTTCCGGCGAAGAAGAACAGGGTTTACAAGATCACCGTCAACCTCTGGTCGCTCGCCATGGCCTTCCCGAAAGGGCATCGAATCAGCGTGCAAATCACCTCCAGCGAAGTGCCTCGCTTCGACCGCCACACCAATACCTGGAACCCCGTCAAATCCTACGCCGAGGCCATCAAAGCAACGAATACCGTGCACCACTCGGACCGGTACCCGTCGCGCCTTCTGCTTCCGGTCATCAAAGCCCTTCGCTAAGGGATACAATGTGCCTATGCAGCTAGGCGCCGTTACCTACAATGTCCTCAAGGACTGGGATCTGGAAAAGATTATCACCACGCTCGAAGCCTCCGGCTTTTCGGGCGTCGAATTGCGCACCGAACACGCGCACAAGATCGAACCGTCGATCTCCGCCGCGGAGCGCGAAAAGGTGAAGCAGCGCTTCGCCCGAAGCAAGGTCCGCCTGGTCAGCTACGGCACCACTTCGGAGTTCCATTCGCCGGACCCCGCCGTGCGGCGCAAGCACGTCGAGACCGCCAAAACATTCATCGATCTGGCCCACGATACCGCCGCCTGGGGCATCAAAGTGCGTCCCAACGGCCTTCCCGCCGAAGTACCCGTTGACACGACCATCGGCAATATTGGCGCCTGCCTGAAAGAGCTCGGCGATTACGGCATGGGCAAGGGCGTCGAGATCTACATGGAGGTCCACGGCCGCGAAACACAAGTGCCGCCTATCGCCGCGCGCATCATGAAGGCAGCCAACCATTCCAACGTCGGCGCATGTTGGAACTCCAATCCGACTGACGTTGTGAACGGATCCGTCCGCGCCAGTTTCGACCTGCTCCGGCCCTATATCAAGCACGTCCACATCAACGAACTTGCCGGCCCCTATCCGTACCGCGAGTTATTCAAGCTGCTCCGCGAGTCTAAGTACGACCGCTTCACTCTTTGCGAAGCCCAGGAAAGTAAAGAGCCCGAACGATTCCTTCGCTGGTATGCCGCGCTATGGAATGAACTGAACCGCGCATGAGGCTCTTACTTTTCCTTTTTTCCGCGCTGCTGCTGAGCGCCGCCCCTGTAACTCCGGAGGCCCACTTCGGGCATCGTATGGGGGCCGATTATAAGGTGCTGGATTGGGACAAGGTTGTCAGCTATTTCGCCGCTCTGGAGAAGAGCAGTGACCGCCTCCGCGTCCGCGAATACGGCAAAACGTCCGAAGGCCGCCCGATGATCTACGCCATTATCGCCGCGCCCGAAACATTGAAAAACCTGCCGCGTTATCAGCAAATTCAAAAGAAACTGGCCGATCCGCGCCTCACGCCGGCCCAGGAAGCGGAGGCGCTGATCGCTGAAGGCAAAACTGTCGTCCTGATCACCTGCACCATCCACGCCACCGAAATTGCGTCCACGCACACGGCCATCGAATACGCCCATAAACTCGCCGCCGCCAGCGATGCCAAGTCGCTCGCCATCCTCAATAACACCATCGTGATCCTCGTTCCCAGCCTCAATCCGGACGGCCTGGACATCGTCACAAAATGGTATCGTTCCACGCTCAACACGCCCTACGAAGGCACGGCCCCTCCAGAGCTATACCAGAAATACACCGGCCACGATAACAATCGCGACTGGTATATCTTTTCTCAACCGGAAACGCGCGCCACAGTCAGTCAGTTACATAACGTCTGGCACCCGCAAATTGTCTACGACGTGCATCAACAAGGGTCAACCGCCTCCCGCATGTTCGTTCCCCCGTGGCTCGATCCCATTGATCCCAATATTGATCCAATCATCGCCCAATGGTGCAACGCTCTCGGCGCCGGCATGGCCGCCGACATGACCGCCGCCGGGCTCAAAGGAATCGCCATCAATGCCGCCTACGATTACTGGACGCCGGCCCGCCACTACCAGAGCTATCACGGCGCAATGCGTATTCTTAGCGAAACCGCCAGCGCCCGCATCGCCAGCCCCATCACAATCCGCCCGGACCAATTGCGCGGTGAAGCCATCGGTTACTCGCCGTCCAAATCGAGTTGGAATCATTTGGAGGTTTGGCCCGGAGGCACTTGGCGTCTCCGCGACATTGTCGACTACCAGTTAGTCGCCTTCGATAGCTTGCTGTTTCAAGCAGCAACCAGAAGAGCCGACTTACTCCGCAATTTCTACCGTATCAATGATCGCGCCTCCAAACGCATGGAGCCGTATGCCTTCATTGTTCCAGCGAGCCAGGCCGATCCCGGCGCCGCCGCCCAGTTACTAAAAACGCTCGCCTTCGGCGCAGTTGAAATCGACGTCGCCAAAAACAGCTTTTCCGCCGATGGCAAACAGTACAGCGCCGGCGACTATATCATTCGCCTCCAACAGCCATTCAGCGGCTTCGCCAAGACGCTCCTGGAAACGCAGAATTATCCCGACATTCGCCAGTATCCCGGCGGCCCGCCCCGCCGCCCGTATGACGTAACCGCCCAAACGCTGCCCCTCCTGATGGGCGTCAACGTCCAAACGGTGAAGGATTCTTTCGCCGCCCGCGCCGAACGCATTCACGCTTTCAATCCCGTCCTCGACCAAGCAAACGGCGGCCTCTCCGCCTCCGATTCCGAGTCCTACAAAACTATCGCCCAAGCCTGGAAACAAGGCAAAAAAGTGTTCCGCGACATTGCCACTGGCAACTTTTATTACACCCCCGCCGAAGGCCGCAAGGAGCTGCGACAGCCCCGAATTGGCCTCTACAAAAGCCCCTCGCCAGTCATGGACGAAGGCTGGACCCGCTGGCTGCTCGACACCTTCGGCTGGACCTATGCAAGCCTGAAAAACGAAGAAATCCGCGCCGGAGACCTCAACAACAAATACGACGTCATCCTCTTTCCCGATCAAACCGCCGCCAGCATCGCCGACGGCTACTTCGCCGGTTCCATGCCGGACGGCCTCACCGGCGGTCTTGCCGCCCAAGGGGCCAAATCCCTCCGCGCTTTCGCCGAAAACGGCGGCACGCTCATCTTCCTGAATAAGTCCTCCGCCTATGCCGCGCAACATCTCAATCTCCCCGCCAACAACTTACTCCAATCTGTCTCCAACCGCGATTTCTACTGCCCCGGATCGCTCTTAAACGTCGCACTCAAAGATGGCAGCCCCCTCGGCTACGGCATGCCAAAAGAGTTCGCCATTTGGATGGAAGCTTCACCCGCGTGGGAAAGCGAATTCGGCGTCATCACGTATGCAGGGAAAAATGTCCTGGCCTCCGGATGGCTGCTCGGTGAGCAATACATCGCCGGCAAATCGGCCCTATTAGACATCCCCGTCGGCAAGGGCCGCGCCATCCTCTTCGGCATGCGCCCGCAATACCGCGCGCAGAGTTATCTGACTTTCAAGTTACTTTTCAACGCGCTGCTGTACCGCTGACTTCCACCGAATCAATCGCCCATTTCTGCCGCGCCACACCCACCACCATCATCTCCAGCGGCTCCCTCCCGGTATTCTGAAACGAATGCACCTCATTCAGAAACACCGGCACCGCGTCGCCCTTCGCCACCGCCGCCGTCTCAGCGCCCACAGCCACACTCCCCGAACCCGCCATCACATAATAAAACTCCTCCACGCCCTCATGCCGGTGCGCCGGAATCGCGCCCCCCGCGGGCACCAGCACGTGGTCCACATAGGACCAGTTCGTAAAGAATACCTCCGGCGTCAATGCCCGCCGGTACATCACCCCGCCCGCCCCCGGCCGAAGCAACGCACGATCCAACTTCATATTTATAAAAACCGGTTTCGGATCTTTAACCACTCCCACCCTGTCATCCCCTAAGTCCGACGCGTCGTACTTACCCTTGATACTCCCCACCGCGATATTCATCCACTCCACCGGCGTCGTTCCCGGATTGTAAATCGCGTGCGACCGCCCCATCCGGCACGGCGCACCCGCCGGTCCTTTCAACACCGAAGTCCGCCCGTCAATCGTGAACTCCGCCTCCCCGTCCAGAATCACAAACATCTCTTCCATGTGATTGTGAAAATGATGACCAATCCCGCCCCCCGGCTGAATCACGCCGCGATGTAAAAAGATGAAATTCGTACTAAACGTCGCGGCGTCGAACAGCCCCACATAGTGCAACTCCCCCGCCCCGGCATGAACCCCGCGCAGCTTTCGATACTTCGACGCATCCGAATGCGCAATCCGCTGCGCCAGCGGTTCTTTCGCGAACAACGCGAACGCAAAAACGAGCAACCAAATTTTCATGACGGCCCCATCATATACCAGCGCTACGTCTCGCGCTGGAACCCCACTTCGTCCTTCCATTCCTCCAGCGTGTTGTAAGTGATCGGGCAATACGTCGCCCGGTCCGGCATCGCCCACATACGGTGCATCAATGACCCCGGCCCCCGCACCAAATGCGGAAAATCCTGGCACGACGCCGGCCGCCCGTCATAAACCAAACACTCGTTCCCATTCAGAAAAACGCACCCCGCCTCCGTCCGCCGCAGGATTCGCCCTTCGTCCTTGCTCATCACCGTACACTCTTTCAGGAACCGGTCCCGCTTCATTCCCGCCGCCTTCGCCACTTTGTCGATATCTCTGTCAACAAGTCGCGCCGTCGCCGTCCGGCAGCAATTGGCGCACTGCAAGCATTCGATCTGCTCCTCCACTTTTTGCGCGATTATTTTCAGCCTCCGCTCCACATAGTTGTGCCGGCTCATATGCTGCCGCAGCTTCTTGTTCTCGTCCAGCTTCTGTTCGCCCAGGCGCCTGATCTGCACCAGGTCCGTAATAATCGGCCTACTCATACCTCAAGGCTATCAGTACGAATCATCACGATTCAAACGTCCATCTGCCCCCGGCCATCGTCCGCAGGACTTTGATACGTATAATCTCGTTCGGATTCACGCTGTGCGGATCCCTGTCAAGCACGACCAAATCCGCCAACTTCCCAATATCCAGGCTGCCTTTGCTGTGTTCTTCTCCAGAGGCATAGGCCCCATTTTGCGTGCTCGCAAGGATCGCCTCGCGGACGCTGATCTTCTGATTGGCGCCCCACACATTTCCGTTAATATCTGTGCGCGTCACGCAAGATTGCAACGCCATCAGCGGCTCAAACGGCCCCGGTACATAATCCGATCCCGGCGCCACGCGGATCCCTTTGTCAAGGAAACTCCGCATCGCAAACATCCGGCTCAGCCGCTCAACGCCGTACTCCCGCATTTTTTCACCGTGATAGTAAACGTAGGTCCAGAACGGCGTGGGGATGGCGTCCAATGCTTTTATCCGATCAAGCAACGCCTCGTTAATCAGCGTGCAATGTTCGAGCCGGAATCGCGGATCCTTGCGCGGATGTTCCTTCTGCAAACGCTCATAAACCCGCAGCGCCACATCAATGCCAACGTCGCCATTGGCGTGCGTGCCGATCCGCCAGCCCGCTTTGTGGGCTTTCAGGCCGGTTGCGTAAAGTTCCTCTTCCGGCATCACCATAATGCCGTAGTCGTCAGGACGCCCCGCGTACGGTTGACTCAGCCTCGCCGTGCGCTCGCTAATGGATCCGTCGGCAATCATCTTCATCGCACCGACACGAACCCACTCGTCGCCCAGACCCGTTCGAATGCCGGCCTTGATCAGGTCGTCAATATATCGATGCGCTTGCAGCGCGTACACCCGGCAGGACAACTCGCCGTTTCGATAACACTCCTGATAGGACTGCAAATCGTCCGGTGTCCCCAGCGCATCATGCACAGACGTGATGCCGCTCCGGGCAAACACGGCGGTCATGCGTTTCACGCCCTCGCGGCGTTGGCCGTCGGTGACGAGCCCGCGCTTCCCGGCGACAAGAGTCGCCGCCGTCTCGCGGAGTTCCCCCGTAAGCCCGCCTTTCAAGTCCTTCACAATCATCCCGCCGGGCGGGTCGGGCGTCTTCGGGTTCACGTCGCCCATCTGAAACGCCAGGGAATTGACGTAGAGCGTGTGGCCGCCGCGATGGGTGATCGCCACCGGATGTTGAGTGGTCGCACCATCCAGATCTTCTTTGGTGAGCTTGCGGCCCTCCGCCGTCTTGGTGTCGTCGTACTTGAACCCATAAATCCACTTGCCCGGCGCAGTCTTCCCGGCGCGGGTCCGGATGGCGGCGACGATGGCTTCAATGGAGGAGAGATCGCACTCGACCTGCGTCAAGTGCCGCAGCCCCGCGGAGGAAACGTGGGTGTGGGAATCGATGAATCCAGGCAGTACGGTCGCGCCGCCCAGGTCCGTTTTCTTCGTATTCGCGCCGCCCAGCGCCAGGATCTCCCCTCGCGTGCCGTAAGCGAATACGCGGGCTCCCGCAAGCGCGATCGCCTCAAATGGCCGCAAGTCCGGCCCCGCATAAAATCGCGCGCCCGTAAGCACATGATCCGCCCGCAGAGCAGTCTGCGCCGTCGCGGCGGTCGCGGTAAAAAGACAGAAGTCCCGGCGTTTCATAGTACCCGGTAGCGTAGCAAATTCGTACTCCGAATCGAAGCCGGGAAGCAGCGCGAAAGCCAATCTCTATCGTCCGCGGCAAAATACCATACATCACCATCAAACGCTCCGCCGCCGCAAACGCCAGCGGTTTCAAAATGCTGAAAATCGCAGTATTCGCCCCAATTCCCACCGCCGTAAACCCTGGGCTCTTCGCCAACCCTCGCCACGCATACCGTACATTGGACCAGATCATTTGTCGCAAATCCGGGCGAACCGCCCGAAAGTTCCATAAAATAGGAGGGTCCCCATGCCTCTCCTCCTCGAATCCAATTTGCCCGGCCTTGAACTCATCCGCCGGGGAAAAGTTCGCGACGTCTATGCCGTCGACTCGGACCGCCTCCTCATCGTCGCCACGGACCGCATCTCCGCCTTCGATGTCATCCTCGGCAGCGGCATCCCCGATAAAGGCCGCGTCCTCACCCAAATCAGCCTCTTCTGGTTCCAATTCCTCTCCGGCGTTCCCAACCACTTAATTACCGCCAACGTCGACGAATATCCGGAAAACCTCCGCCAATTTCGCGGCCAAATCGAAGGCCGCTCCATGCTTGTCCGCCGCGCCCGCATGATCGATATCGAATGCGTCGCCCGCGGCTATCTCTCCGGCTCCGGCTGGAAAGAATATCAGACCCACGGCGCTGTCTGCGGCATTTCCCTGCCCCCCGGCCTCCAGGAAAGCGACCGCCTCCCCTCACCCATCTTCACGCCCGCCACCAAAGCCCAGTCCGGCCACGACGAAAACATCTCTTTCGAAGAAGCCGCCAAGTCCATCGGAGCTAAACTTGCCGCCGAACTCCGCGATCAGACTCTGCGCATCTACGGCAGCGCCGCCGCCTACGCCGAAACCCGCGGCATCATCCTCGCCGACACCAAATTCGAGTTCGGCTTTGTCGACAACCAACTCGTCCTCGGAGACGAAATCCTCACCCCGGACTCCTCCCGCTTCTGGCCGCGCGCTTCTTACAAACCCGGCGGCGCTCAGCCAAGTTACGACAAACAGTTCGTCCGCGACTATCTGGAATCCATAACTTGGAACAAACAGCCGCCTGGACCCGTCCTACCCGCCGAAGTCATCGAACATACCGCGAATAAGTACAAGGAAGCCTACCGCGTACTTACCGGTAAGTCATTGTGACCTGGCTCGATATGATCCTCGCCGGAATCTTGATTGTCTCCACCGCCGCCGGCTTCATGAAAGGCTTTTTCCGGCTCGGCATCGGGCTCGCGGCCACCGTCCTCGCCTTCCTCCTGGCCGGGTGGTTCTATGCCGATGCCGGTGCCTGGGCCATCCCCTACACCAGTTCCAAAGGCGTTGCCAATTTCGTCGGCTACCTCATCGTTTTTTTCAGCATCATCATCGCCGGCACCCTCCTCGGCCGCCTGATGGCCAAGCTCTTCAAGTGGATCGGCCTATCGTGGCTTGATCGAGCCGGCGGCGGCGCCCTCGGCCTCATTCGCGGCGGCCTCATCAGCATCGTCATCGTGATGATGATCTCCGCCTTCCTCCCCGGTGACCCGCCCCCCGCCATTCTTCAGTCCCGCCTGGCCCCCTATGTCCTCGACGGAGCCAACTTACTATCACTGACTACCTCGCCGGAAATGAAACAGCAGTTCCGCCAGACCTACGAAAAAACCAAGAAAGCTTGGATTGACCCCGTTCGCGACAATTTCAAGAAGCTCGAACAATAACAACGCATGTACTTACTCATCTTTGACCTCGACGGTACTCTCGTCGACTCCAAACAAGACCTGATTGACTCCGTCAACGCCACCCGCGGCTTCATGAATCTCGCCCCCCTCCCCGGACCAACCGTCGCCCGCTACGTCGGCCGCGGTGCAATGGCCCTCATCCAAAGCGCCCTCGGCGACTCCGCCCCCGCCGCCGACGTGCAAAAGGCCCACGAATTCTTTATTCAATACTACGGCGAACACATGCTCGACAAAACCGTCCTTTACCCCGGTGTTCGCGAGTCGCTCGACGTCCTGAAAGACAGCGGCCACACCCTCGCCGTTCTCACCAACAAACCTGTCCGTTTCTCCGAAAAAATGATGGAACGTCTCGGCCTCGGCAAACACTTCGTCCGTATCTACGGCGGCAACAGCTTCGAGCCCAAAAAGAAGCCCGACCCCGTTGGCATCCACGCCCTGCTCAGCGAAACCGGCCTCGCCAAAGAACGAACGATCATGGTCGGCGATAGCTCCGTCGATATCCGCACCGCCCGCAACGCCGCCGTTCGCGCCTGCGGTGTAACATGGGGCTTCCAGCCGGAGACGTTCGTTGAAGAGCCGCCCGATTTCACCGTCGATCATCTCCGTCAGCTACACGAACGCATCCTCACCGAAACCCGGTAAATCGAAATGCTCCTCCTCGCCGCTTTCCTCACCACTTATTCTTTTGTCGATATTGAGGCGGTCCGCGCCACCGGAGCCCCTGCAAGCTTCGTAAGAACCGCCACAATCCCCGCCAATCCCGCCACAGAAAACTGCGAAATCCTCATCGCCGGCGCCGGCATGGGAGGCATCGGCGCAGCCCTCCGCGCCGCCGAACGCGGCCACCAAGTCTGTCTCACCGAAGAAGCGACATGGATCGGCGGCCAAGCCACCGCCGCCGGCGTCTCCGCCCTCGACGAAAACAAGTTCATCGAAATCACCGGCGGCACACGCCTCTACAACGAGTTCCGCCGCCGCATCCGCGACTATTACAAGCGCGCTTACAAACCGCTAAATGCCAGCACTAACTTCAACCCCGGCGGATGTTACGTTTCCAGCCTCTGTTTCGAGCCAAAAATCGGCGTCCAAGTCCTCGAGGAAATGCTGAAGGTCCACAAAAACATTCGCCTTTTCAGAAGAACCCGCGTCCTCGATCTCGAACGGACAAACAACGCAATCACCGCCGCCCTCCTCTGGAACATCGACAAAAACCAGGCTCTCAGAATCATCCCCAAATTCGTCCTCGACTCCACCGAAATGGGCGACCTCCTCCCGCTCGCCAAAACCCCTTATACCGTCGGCGCGGAAGCAAAATCACTTACCGGCGAACCGCACGCCGCCCAAGCCGCCAACCCCGCCTGCGTCCAAAGCTTCACGTACCCCTTCATCATCGAACATCGCCCCGGCGAATCCCACACCATCGCCAAACCTGCCGATTTCGAAACAATCCGCGACCACCAGCCCTTCGGTTTCCTGTTGAATTACCCCGTCGAGAACGGTTGGCGCGGCCGCTTCGAATACACCATGTTCGGAGACGATCCGCCGATCCCCAATAACATGTCCCCCAAGCCATTCTTCCCTTGGCGTCGCGTCTTCAACGGCGCAGCCTACCCCGGCAAACACACCGACATGGCCCTTATGAACTGGCCCCGCCAGGACTATCACGACGAGACCGTCCTCGACCGCACTCCCGAAGATACAGCCCGCGTTCTCCAAAACGCCAAAAAGGTCTCGATGGCTTTTTTATACTGGCTCCAAAATGATCAAAAAACGCCGGCTCTGAAACTCCGCCTGGATCAAATGGGCACCCCCGACGGCCTCGCCCAACTCCCCTACATCCGCGAGTCCCGCCGCATCCAGGCCCAAGGCATGGTCCGCGAGCAAGACATCGTCTTCGAAAACAGCCCCCGCGCCCGCGCCGTCAACTTCCCAGACTCCGTCGGCACCGGCTTCTACATGGTCGACATCCACCCCTGCGGCGCAAATGAAAAAGGCACCATGATGATGCCCAAACCCTTCCAAATTCCCATGTCCGCCCTCCGCCCCAAGGACCTCACAAACTTCCTGCCAGCCTCCAAAAATCTCGGCGTCACCCACCTCACCAACGGCGCGTATCGCCTCCACCCCATCGAATGGAACATCGGCGAAGCCGCCGCCGCCATGGCCAGCGCCCAACTCAAAGGCACAAACACAACCGAAGCCATCCAAACCGAACTAGCCAACGCCGGCGTTCAAATCTTCTGGTTCGACGACCTCCCCGAATCCCACCCGGCCTTCGCCGCCATTCAAATAGCCGCCATCAAAGGCTGGTACCCCGCCCGCTACGACGATCTCCACGCCTCCCCCGATTCCCCTATCACCAGGAATGAAGCCGCCAAAGCCTTAGCCGCCAAGCACAACCTCCCCGGCGATCCCATCCAGTCGCTAACAGAAAAGAACTGGATGGCCGTCGATCACCGCAACTGGTTCCACGGCGATCTCCCCCTCTACTGGACCGATATTCGCATCAAAGACTTCGCCCCAAACAAATCCGGCCCCGTTACCAGGGCCGAATTTTTTACGCAACTCATGCGGTAACTTACTTCTTCTCCGACCCTTCAATCACCGCCACGCCCTTCGGCGCGCCCTCATTCGCCCCTCCTAACATCGTCTTCGCTCCCGAACGCAACAGCGCTGTTTCCCCGGGTCCCTGGAAGAAGTGATAGCCCGGCCGGTCTTTCCAAGCCAGCGGCCCGGCAAGGATCTTCTTGTTCTTCAGCACCGCGTTTTTGATCTTCGTCACCAACGCCTCATACTCCGGCTGCCCCTGTTTGAAACCAGAAAAGCTTCCCAAATCCGTACTCGCCACAAACACAACATCCACGCCGGGAATCGCCGCAATCTGATCGGCGATCTCAACGCCCGCCGGCGATTCGATCATCGCCACAATCATCATATTCGCGTTCGCCACTTGCCGATAATCGGCCCCCCACAATGCGCCGTACTGCCCTCCGCCGAGACTTCGTTTCCCCTTCGGCGGATAATTGGCGAACTTGATCTCGTTATGCACTTTCTCCAATGACTCGACCATC
>CAMDKT010000035.1 GCA_945900935.1 Candidatus Sulfopaludibacter sp. SbA3
GCGAGCGGAGACATCCAATTCAATGGCCAAACGGTGAAGGGCAGTGACGGCGCCGGCGCTGACCGAGGAGATCTTCACCGCGGGTTGATCGTGTTGCCGATGAATCCGCAGAATGTCGTCAACCTTGCCGAGGTGCGCCAAGACGCGAATAGCGGGTTTGCCCTCCTTGCGGTAGGACTCAACGATGCGGTAGTAGCGGATGCCGTGAGATTGGTAGGCCTGGATGGATGCCATCACATCCGTATCTACACTTCGAGACGCGTTAACTCCCTCTCTATCAGTACTTTGCACGGAAGTGGAAACGCTGGCCCAGGAAACTCCAGCTAGTGGCAGTAGCCTCCAGCAGGCCTTCAGGCATGGAGAGTGGTCGCTCGTTCATCCAATTGCCAGGGGTTGGGGACGCTGGTGACCGTGCCGGCCGCGGCCTGGACCGGAATCGCACTCAGCTGCGACGGCGTGCTACTCTTCCTGCCCGGCGGGGAGGGTGTGACCGTGGCCTCGATGTGGGGCGAAGCGACGGGGATGCGCCGTTTCCGGACTCCATCTGCCGTCCGTGCGCATCGAATGGACCACGGACGTCTCACCAGTCGTGGCGCCGGAACGAGACGCGGCTGGTATGGGCACTCGAACGCACGCGATTGTTATGGATTGGCGCGCTCAATCCGCTCAGCTATATTCTGGTTCTAACGGCCCTCACGCTAGCGCCGCCGCACATCGTGCCGCCGATGCGAGAGATTAGAATCGTCTTGGGAGCGATTTTGGGAGCGAAGTTTTTGGGCGAGCGGCAGCCGAAAAGGCGCCTTATCGGTGCGGCGATTATGGTCCTCGGCGTGCTGTGCCTCACGGGCTGCGCGGCGGATCGCCCGCCCTATCCCCGTGCCCCGGATCGATTGGCCGATCTACGGGTGGCTTTTGCGCCATCGCCGCCAGAACTACGCACCGATGACACCGACGACGAGGCGGAAATACAGTTCCGCGCGGCCTTCGTGTTTTACCGGCGGGGGCAATGGAATTATGCGGTTCCGGCGTTTGCCGAAGTAGTGGATTATGACGATGCCCGGAACGATGCCCGCTTCTACTGGGCAGCGTCCCTGGTGATGGCGGAGCGGAACGGGGAGGCGTTGCCGGTCTTGGAAGAACTGTTGGAGACGCCGTTCGAAATGCGCGCGCGCGGGTTGTTGGCCCGAGTGCTGTTCCGGCAGGGGAAGCCCGCCGAAGCCCGCGAAGCGGCGGCAACGGCGGCGAGGGAGGACTTCGATGCGGCCGGCTGGATCGCCCGCTACGATTTGCTGTCGAAATGACGTGGCCGCACAGCACCGCCGCCTGGCTCCCACCCCTCACGATACGCGGGTTCCCCCGGAACTCGGCACCGCTGTCAACGTACCTCCGCCCAACGCGGCACAGAGTCGGAAGAATCCGGCATACTGGGGATTAAACCTATGAAGCCGAGCCGCCGCGCATTGGGCAAGATTTTCACCTATTTGGGCCTGTTTTTAACCGGCGTGGCCGTCATTGGCATCATGGGTCCGCACATGGAGTTGCAGCGTTCCGGCCGCCTCACGGCGCAAGTGCTGGGCAATGACATCGGTTATCGCCAGCCGGGGATGTTCGCTTTCCGCCTCCAGTTGAAATGGACGACGGCCGACGGCGAGCAGCGGACCAACATCACCACGCCCGTCCGCGCGGCGTCGGAGGAGCAAGCCAGAAAGGCCTACCGGGGCCGTCACCTGGTGGCCGGGCAGACGTATGAGTTCTACACCGATCCCGAAAATCCGGATCGGATCCAGCCTTTCAAAGGCTACAACTGGACCACTTTCGGCACGTTTTTGTTGCTCTCGGTGGCCGGAATCGCCGTTTTTTTCACCGGGATGACCATCGTTAGGAAGGACAAAACGGAGGGCCAGGCGAAACTGGTCAAGCCCCGCTAACGCCCCGAAGACCCAAACCCGCCCTCGCCCCGCGCCGTATCGGAAAGCTCGCCCTCTTCCACCTCTACCGCCACATATTGGGCGATCACCATCTGCGCGATCCGGTCGCCCTTATTCACCTGGTAAGCCTGTCGGCCGAGGTTGATGAGAATCACCTTCACCTCGCCCCGGTAGCCGGGATCAATCGTTCCGGGACTGTTCGCAACGCTGATCGCGTGCTTGAAAGCCAAACCGGATCGAGGCCGGATCTGCGCTTCATAACCCGGCGGCAGTTCAATGGATAAACCGGTCGGCACCGCTTGCGGAATGTTTGGCTCCAGCAGCGCGCCGGCTACCGAGCACAGGTCCATTCCCGCGTCTTCTTCGGGGCCATGCGCGTACTGCGGGAGAATTGCGTCGGCGTGGAGCTTGCGAATACGGAGTTTCATTGGGATGCTTGAATCTTCCAGTATGCCTGAACGAATCAAGCGGCAGGTTTTAGCCATCGCTCCGATGCCGCCGGAGAAGAGCGCCTACGCGCTGGCGCGATACAGCCGGTCGGCCGATTCCATCGTCGAATCCCTGGCATGGGTGCGTACCCACGATTCTTCAAAATTCCTGGAGAGTTTTTACTTCCAGTACGGCCACGCGTCCATCGCCGATTTGGGCCACATCGTCATGTGTTTTGAAGGTATTTCCGAACTCGCCGCCGCCGAAGTGGAGGACGAGCAGCTTTGGGACGGTCAAGCGAAATCGTCGCGCTATCAGGACTTCGGCAAGTCCGGATTCGTCACGCCGCCGGAATTTTCTCCCATCGATGCCGCTACCTATGAAGCCGCGGGCCATGCGCTCATCGCCGCCTACCGGGAAATACACGATGCTTCGTTTGCCTATTTGAGCGGACAATTGCCGCGCCCGGAAGAAATGAAACCGGACGCCTATCAACGCAACATTGCCGCGAGAGCGTTCGACGTCGCCCGCTATCTGCTCTTCTGGGGTGTGCCGACCAACGTCGGCCAGGTGACGTCCATCCGCACGCTCGAAAAGCAGATCCAGCGCCTGAAGGCCTCCCCCTACGCCGAAATGCGCACCATCGGGGACGAGATCGCCGCCGCCTGCGCCGCCGAGCCGGGCTGTAAGTGGGAGCTTGACAGGCCCGCCGAGCCCCTCGCTCCAACCCTTGCGAAATACTGTGCCGCCGACGAACATCTGCGTTCGTCCCGTGGAGATTTGCGCATTTGGGCCGCCCAAAACCTGGGTTCATTCGGCGAAACCGGTGGGCAGTCCGTCGACCTGTTGAAACCAACCGACACCGTTGCCGATATCGTCGCCACCCTGCTCTACCCGGTCTGCGACTGGCCCTTCCGCGCTTTGTACGACTGGGCGGCAGGCGTCTCCGCGGCGGTTCGGGCGGAAGTAATTGATACGGCGGTCCGGTCCCGGACAAGGCGCGACGATCTGTTGCGCGAGTTCCGCGGCAATCTCTACTGTTACGACATGGTGATGGACATCGGAGCCTACCGCGATTTCCACCGCCACCGCCGTTGTCAGCAGTACCGGCAAGCGTACACCGGCGCGCTCGGTTATGACGTGCCGGACGCCGTGACCGCATCCGGGATGGATGCCGCCTACAGCGGTGCCATGGATAGCGCCCTCGCCACTGTTCGCTCCCTTCCCGCGCCTGGCTCGGATTACCTGCTCCCCTTCGGTGCCCGCGGTCGATTCCTTTTCAAAATGGACTTCGCCGAGGCTGAGTACATCGCCCGCGTGCGCAGCGGCGTCAAGGGACATTTCAGCTACCGGAAGATAGCGTGGGAAATGAAATGCGCCATGGAACGCATGGAGCCGGAACTGGGCCGACTGCTCGAGGCCACGCCGCCATGGATCGAAGATCCTCTCAAGCGTTAATCACACCGTCGCCTCCAGTACCTTCATTTTGGCCGTCAGCGTCGTCCGCTTCATCCCCAGCATGTCCGCCGCATGGCTTTTGTTGCCTCCGGTCCGCCGCAGCGCGTGGTCGATCAGCGTCCTTTCGAGCTTTTGCACCGTCTGCTGCAAATCCAAACCAACTGCCAACCCAGCCTCCGGAACCGCCAACGCTGCCGGGACGGCTCGCCGCGATTGGCCCGAACGCGGCAACGAAAAATCGGCCGGAAACAACGTCCGGCGATCCCCGCTCAACATGACAGCGCGCTCCACCGTGTTCTCCAACTGACGCACATTGCCGGGCCAGTGATAGCCTTGCAGAATCTCAAGTGTCTCGGGAAAAACACGCTTCACCGGCATGCTCTCGGCCTGGCAGATCTTCTCCAGAAAATGGTCGGCCAGCGCCGGTATATCCTGCCAACGGTCCCGCAGCGGCGGAATGTGAATCGGCACGACGTTCAGCCTGTAATAGAGGTCCTCCCGGAACTTGCCGTGTTCAATTCGGTGTTCCAATTCCGCGTTCGTCGCCGCGATCACCCTAACGTCCAGTTTCACCGTCTCCCCGCTGCCCAGCCGCTGACACTCCCGCTCCTGCAGCACCCGCAACAGCTTGGCTTGAATTTCAAACGGCAACTCCCCGATCTCGTCCAGAAATATAGTGCCGCGCTGCGCCTGCTCAAACCGCCCCACGCGTGCCTGCATTGCCCCGGTAAACGCGCCCCGCGTGTGGCCGAAAAGCTCTGCTTCCAACAGCGTATCCGGCAGCGCCGAGCAATTCACGGTTACGATTGGCATCCCCGCGCGCGTGCTGGCCGCATGCAACGCCCGCGCGATCATCTCTTTTCCCGTTCCCGTTTCGCCCTGAATCAACACTGTGCTCCGCCGCGGTCCCAGGAGCCGAATCGTATCGAAGACCGGCTGCATGACGGGGCTGTTCCCGATTAGAAATGCCCGCCACGGTTCGACGAAGACCCCGGCCTTCTCCACGAACGGACGCCAGCCCGCCGCCGAATCCGCATCGTCAAAATATTCGGCCGCGCCCAGCCGCAACAGGCGGATGGCTTCATGCGCCGGCCCATTCTCCCGGAAAAACGCGACCGGCAGGCCAGGATGCAAACCATGCACGCTGCTCAGCAATTCTTCCGGCCGCTCCTCGCCCGCAAACGGCAGCCGGATCAGCACGCCAACCGGACGCGTCACCGCCAGGTACGCGAGCGTTTGCGGATCCGTAATTTCCAGAACTTCCATCAGATTGCCTCACTTGTCTATCGGCCCCGCGCCCCAGGATCTATATCCCAGAAAAATCCGATACTTTCCACGCAATTTCTCTGCCATACCCGCCGTATACTAGAGGCTGAAAACCATGGCCGTCCGCTATTTTGGCCCACTACTTCTGCTCGCATACGAAGCGCAGGCGCAGCCCGTGCAAGGCGCAGGCTCTCGCACGGACGCCGTTCGGGCTGAAAAGGCCTTCGTGGCCGGAAAGGCCGCCGCCCAGGCCCAGCGCTGGAACGACGCCCTGGAAGGCTTCACCACCGCGATCCTCTACCGCGAAGACTTCGTCGAGGCCCATCGCGCCCGCGCCCAAGTCTACCTGAACACCGGTCGCGATACCGAAGCACTTCCCGATTTGAACACGCTCCTGAAACACAGCCCCGGTGATGGCGAAGCTCTCGGCATCCGCGGAACCCTGCACTTAAGGGCGGGACGGGATAAACTAGGCCGTGCCGATCTCGATGCCGCCATCGCGGCCGGCTACAAAACGTCTCAAATCTTCCGCGCCCGCGGTCGCTCCCAGGCCGCCGCCAATCGGCACGAGGACGCCGTCGCCAGCTTCTCCGAAGGCATCCGGCTGCGGTTGGACGAGTCCGACGCTTACCAGGAACGCGCCCTCTCCCTCATGGCCCTCCGCCGCTTTCGGGATGCCATTGACGATTTCAACCGCGCCCTGGAACTCCGCCCCGGCCAGCCCGGGATCTACTTAGAGCGAGGCTTCGCCTATGGGCAATTGGGCCAGTTCGAACAAGCCGTCAAGGAGATAACTCAGGCGATTGCGGCCCAGCCGAAAAACGCGCGGGCGTTGTTCTTGCGCGGCGAAGCCTACCGCCGTCTGAACAAGCCCGAAGGGTCGATCGCCGACCTCACCGCCGCCATCGCCATTACCCCGGAGGACGCCAATCTGCGGCTCGCCCGCGCCGCCACCTATACCGCCATTAGTCGCATCGCCGAAGCGCTCGCCGACCGCACAGAGGCCATCCGCCTCCAACCGGATAACGCCCGCGCCTATGTCGCCCGCGGCGGGTCGTTCCACATGTTGGACCGCCACGAGGAAGGCTACGCCGACCGCACCAAGGCCATCCAAATGGACCCCGCCATGCCAGAAGCCTGGCTCGCCCGCGGCAGCGCGTATTATCTGAATGGAAAGTACGCCCTGGCACAATTGGACTTGGAACGCGCCCGCCAATTGGCCCCTGGCGACCCCGAAGTGGAAGGCGTATTGACGGCTGTCCGCCAGAAAATCGCGGCTCAACGCGCTACGGTTGTGGCGAAGAACGATCCGCCGCCGTCCAATTCCGCCAATGCGTCCCCGCCAACGGCCCACACAGTTCCGGTCCCCGCCCCGCCACCAAGTCCCAAGCCCGCCAGTCCCCACGAAACCGCCCGCCAACTCTCCTCCGCCAGCGCGCCCCGGACAGCAATCGTGAAAGTCCCCGCCCCGCTGCCGCCCAAGCCCGCCAATCTCCACGAAACCGCCCGCCAACTCTCCTCCGCCAATAATTTCAAAGGCGCCATCGCCGTCTTCTCCGCAGCGCTCGAAGAGACTCCCAAACTCTCCCTCGCCTGGAACGGCCGCGGCTACGCTAAGATGCGCCTCGGCGATTACAATGGCGCAGCCGACGACTTCACCGCCGCCATTCGACTCAATCCGAATTACGCCAACGCCTACCGCAACCGCGCCGCCGCCTTCCGCGCCCTCGGGAACGCCGCCATGGCCGCCGAAGACACCGGCATGGCCATAGCCATCGGCGAACTCCGCTAGAACTTCGCCGCGGTTAACCGCGATTCCGTCTCCCCGCGCAGCCAGATCCGTAAAGGCGCATGCGGCGCGGGCGACGGCCATGGCATCACGATCTCCATCTTCTGTCCATCTCCATCCGGCGACGGCAGCGCTGTCACCTCCCGCGACAACTCGGCTGTCCAACCCGTTCGCGCGATCATTTCCAGCCCCTTGCCCCGCAACGCGCCCTTAAACGTTTGCGCCGCCGCCCCGGCCTCATCTGTCAGCGCAAACCCCGCGATCACCGGAAGCGCCACCGTCCGTCCCAGACTCACTGCGTTAGATCCGTTCACCGTCGCCAGCAGCGTGCAGTTCGCCGGGCCGTTCGCCGTCAGGGTGAAGTACGATGGCGTCCCCTCCGCTCGGGCCGGGGTCAAACCCGGCTCCTGGCAATGCAGCGCCACACGGGCACCCGCCGGCAGTTCCCGCACTTGCAGCGAAAACGCCGCCGGCTGCGCGATGTCGATTTCCCCCTCCAAACGCTCCACCGTTCCCGCCGCCTGCGGAGCCCGGTTGACGGCAATGATTTCCGCTTTCGGGCCCAAAGCCCGCAGGGCGCGCGCGATCCGTAGCGGCTGATGCCGTCCCTCCACATGCGCTTCGATATCGATCTCCGCCGGCGCTTTGGCCGCCAGCGTCACGTGGGCCTGGTGACTGGCGGGATCCCAATCGATTCGGGCATATTTCGACGTGAACTTCTCGATCCGCTCCAGTCCCTGCCCGGCGAGCGTGATCGTCTGTCCTGGACCCTCATGCAACGGGATGGGCAAGTTCGCCAATTCCGGAACAGGCGTTTGTATTGCCAGCGCGAGTGCAGTCTTCCCTCCGCCCTGTTGGCCAATCAGGAGTGAATATGGCCCCGCCGGTAAACCAGCCGTGTTGACTTCGAATTCCAGCCATTCGCCCTTCGGTCCCGCCGCGAACGGCAGCGGCATCGGAACCGCTAGCGGGTCGCCATAGCGGCGCAGTTGCAGGGAGTGTATGAAGTACGCCGGCGCCCCGGCCAGCCGCGCCCGCACTGTACCCGAACCGGTAACGAGCCGGTCCGCGGTGTCCTCCGTAAGCCGCAGCAACGCCAGGTCTGGTACGTCATGCAAAGTGATTTCGCCGCCCACCGCCACGCTGGTCCAATCCCAATCGGCCACCAGCCGATAGGTCCCGGGCTTTGCGATTTTCGGAATCTGCTCCACGCGGATTGCCTTCTCGCCGACGGGAACGCTGACGAAAATTGGGGTCGCGCCGCCATTGGCATCCACCAGCTTCCATCGAAACGCCCGCCCCGCGGCCAACAGTTCCGAATCGGCGGCGTCAACAGCCATCACCGCCGGAAGGCCGATCGCCAGATGCGCCGGCTTGCTCAACTCGAGCCGCGGCACCTCGCCTTGCGGCAGGCGCCGTGCCCAAAGGTAAGCGAATTTCGTGCGCGGGGCTGTCGGCTTGGCGGCGCACAGCGCGGCTTCCGGCGCATCCCGCAGCAACGCCGAGCGCAGCTCCATCTTCGGAAAAAGCAGGGTTTTCATGTTCAGGAATAGGGCCGCGCCGCCGCCCGCCAAGCCGACTGTGTTTCCGAAGAAAAGTCCGGCCACGGAGGTCGCCAAAGTGGCCGATTGCTGCCAGCGCTGCCGCGTCTCCGGAGCCAGCGGGTCATAGGATCCGATAGCCGGATTCAGCGTCCGCAATAGCGACAGCGTCTGCTGGTCGAGCGACGCGTTGCGATCGAACTTCGGCGTACCACCGGTGGCCGCCATTGCTTGCAGCGCCGCATCGACGGCACGGTCATCCCTTTGCCGCCGCCCCGTCAACGACGCGAGAACGATCTCCGTCTGTGACGTTTTCTCGGAGTATTCGGCCAGTTGCGCGATCAGTTCCGGATCCTTCGTGGCCGCGTTGCGCATCTTGTCTTCGTCCAGCCCGCGCGGGCCGTAAGCGACCGCGATGGCGGCCGTGTCTTCAGGCAGTATCCACTCCTGGCGGCCCGTGGCTTTCCGTGTTCCCAGCAGCCGCAATTCCCCGGTCGAAGGCGTCGCTGGCACAAATCCCGGCTGCGGTTCCCGGCCAGCCGCGACCGTGTCCGCTTTGCGCGGGTCCACGACGATCAGCAGCGCGACCCGCGAACTGCTGAGGTCAGCGGGGACCGGCGGATCCGACGGGAAGTAGACAATCGTGTCGCCTTTTCGCAGCCGGTTCACGCGGTCAATCGGGATAGCGTACGCCGTATTGGGTCGGCGCGCCTCCAGTCGAAAATATCCCACCGCCGTTCCTGCCGGACAGACCGGAGCGGCGGTGGAGATTGTTATCTGGAGTAGGTAGAAGAGGGCTAAGATCCGCACTCTTCCTATGAGACGCCAGCGGGCGCAGAAAAGTCGACCGGCGGGTTAGGATAACTAAATGCACGGCGCGGCGATTGCAGGGGCCAGCGGGTTGACTGGACACCACGTTTTGAACCGGCTGCTCGACGATGGCGGTTTCGATCCCGTCGTCGCCCTCCTGCGCAAACCGCTCCACCGCGGCCATCCGCGATTGCGGGAAAACGTGGTGGCGTTCGATACGCTCTCCTCGGTCTCGCCGGTAGCGGTGGCGGCGGCGTTCTGTTGCCTCGGCACAACCATTCGAAAAGCGGGTTCCAAGGACGCCTTCCGCGCTGTCGATCACGGGCACGTGCTGGCCTTCGCGCGCTGGTCGCGACAGAACGGCGCGCGGCATTTCCTGTTCGTCTCCTCGGTGGCGGCCGCATTGGATTCCCGCAATTTCTACCTGCGGGTAAAGGCGGAGACGGAGCGGGATTTGGAGAGCCTGGGTTTCGAATGGCTCGACATATTTCAGCCCAGCTTCCTGCTGGGCGCGCGGCAAGAGTCGCGGCCCGGCGAGAGGATCGGGCAAGCCGTCGCGCAGGGGATTCAGTTTGCGCTGGCGGGGTCGTTGGAGCGTTACCGGGGCATCGCCGCATCGGCAGTGGCGGGCGCTATGGTGGCACGAGCCAAAACGCCAGGGGAACCCGGCATCCGGCGCTTTGAGTGGCGAGAGATTATGGCACTGGGCGGATAACAATACCCGTGCCGCCGCCCTCCCCGGGGACATGCGGACGAACCCCGCCCGCGCATTCGCCCGGCGAAACGAGCTTCGCGCCAGGTTCACAGAAACACCCGCGCCGCCGCCAGCCCAGGGTCATACGGACGAAGGCCCGCCCTCGAATGCGCCCCGGGGGACACACGGACGAACTCTTCCCGCGAATGCTCCCCGGCGAAACGAGATTTCCACTAAGTTGACAGAAAGACCCGCGCCACAACATTCGTCAGCGCATGCGTGACCATCGCCGAGCGGATGGACCCGGTGGCCTCATACGACTTGGCGTAAAACCAGCCCGCCACGGCGGCGACCACGGCAAATCGCCAATTCGGAAACTGTCCGAACGGGAGATGAACCGCGCCGAAAAGCAGCGCCCCGGCCAACAGCCCCGGCGTGGCCCCAAGCGCGGCTTGCAGCTTGGGCATCATCATCCCGCGAAACAGCACCTCCTCCCGGAGCGCCACGAAAATGTAGTGCCCAAGGAACGTCCCGACAACGGCCAGCGCCACTTTTCCAGGGTTCGGCGGCAGCGTCCGTAGCTTCGCGAAGCCAATCGGAACGCCAATGGCGAGCACGGCGGGAATCAGGAAAATGAACCACTTTACGCCCTGCTTCCACTCCGCTTTCGTTGGCAGGAATCCGTAATTGCCGAGGACCGGACGCCGGAACAGCAGCACCGCGAAGAGCATCGTCCGCAGCCATGCGAACTCGCCGATAATCGCTGTCGGCGCTTTCGGCCAGGGGATGAAATAGAGCATCGCCGAGACCTTGCCGAGCGCCAGGACGCCGTAGAGGATCAAGACCGGCGCGTCGCTTTCGGGGAAGCGCAGATACCAAAACGCGAAGGCGGCGGTGATGGCGGTCGTGGCGGCCATTTGCCACAATTCGCCGCCCCCGGCGAGCAGCCACGTAATCGGAGTCAGCAGAGTCAAGCCGACGGCTAGCCGCGCCGGCCCGATCACCGCCAGCCGCGCCCTGGCCGCGCTCGAACCGGTCGCCAGGAACATCCCGGCTTCGATCAAAAACGCCAAAAGTATCCCCGCCGCCTGCAAGTTAGAGATATTCTGTTGGTGCATGTATACGGCGCCGCCAATGCCCGCCAACGGCAGGATGGTCGATAGGGACGCGATGAGCGCGTTCATCCGCGGGGCCGCATGCATTGTTCTAGTATCCGCTATTGGCTACAGTGCCGATCCGCCGCCCGGCCTGGCCCGCCGAGCGGCGGATCGTGAGACCGCCAGTGAAGCCGTCCGCGCGCAGTATCTCTACCAGCAGAAAGTGCTGATTGAGGAGATTGCCTCCAAGGGCGGCAAAGCCGGGGAGTTCCGCGAGACGCGCGAGGTGATGTTCTCCGATAAGGGGGAGCGGTTCGAGAAGGTGACCGGCAAAGCGCTGTCGACTTTGGTCCGGCTGATTCTGACCGAAGAGGATTTCCGCGATCTGCGCGAGATTCAACCGCTGCTTCTAACCAGGGAGCGGTTATGGCTCTACTCCACGGTCTTTCGCGGCGAGGAGACCGCGCAAGGCACCTTGTGCTGGGTGCTGGAAGTGAAGCCGCGCCAGATTCTGGACGGGCAACGGCTTTTCCAAGGCTTGCTTTGGATTGCGCAAAGCGACTACTCGGTGGTGCAGAGCGAAGGCCAGGCGGTTCCGGAGATCCTGGGCACGAAAAAGGAGAATCTGTTCCCCCGATTTCGAACAGTGCGGCGGCGATTGCCGGACGGATATTGGTTCCCGGTGTTAACGGTGGCCGACGATACGCTGCCTTTCCGGAACGGGCCGCTCCGCCTCCGTATGCGCGTCGAGTACGCCAACTATCAGAAGTTCGGGTCCGGGTCTGTGATCCGGTTCGAGGAGAAGAACCCTTGACCGTCAAACCCGGATTGTGTGCCGGCTGCCTGCACAGGCAACAAATCCCCTCGCCGAAGGCGGGCGTATATTGGCTGTGCCGATTGGCTTTAATCGACAAGAGCTTCCGGAAGTACCCCACCCTGCCGGTGTTGGCTTGCCGGGGCTTCCAGCCAGGGGACGGAGCGGGACCGCGTTAGCCCTTTTGGATGTCCCTGTGGAGGCCCTTAACGTTGTATCCGCCCTTGCGAAGGCGCTTGCGCATCTCCTCGGCCATCATCACGCTGCGGTGATGGCCTCCGGTGCAGCCGAAGGAAATCGTCAGGTAACTCTTGCCCTCTTCAATGTAGTGGGGCAGCAGGAACGTCAGGAGATCCGTAATCTTGGCCATGAACTCCTGGGTCTGCGGGAACGACCGGACATACTCGGCTACCTTTGCATTTTTGCCGGTGAGCTTCTTGTATTCCGGAATGTAGTTGGGGTTGGGCAGGAAGCGGACATCGAAGACGAGGTCCGAATCGGTGGGGACGCCATGGCGGAAACCGAAGCTGGTAACGTAGATCAGGATGCCCGATTCGTCGCGGGAGGCCCCGAAGCGTTCGCCGATGAACTCGCGGAGTTCGTGAACGTTGAAGCGGGAAGTGTTGATGACCAGGTCAGCGATGCGCTTGATGGGTTCAATGAGGATGCGCTCCTCCTTGACGCTGGTGGAAACGGAACGTTCTGCGCCTTTGAGGGGATGGGGCCGACGGGTTTCACTGAAGCGGCGAACGATGGTGGCGTCGTCGGCTTCGAGGAAAATCAGGCGGGCGCGAATCTGCTTTTGCACCTGTTTAAACATGGCGGGGAAGCGTTTGAGCGCTTCCCCGCCGCGAATATCAACAACGAGTGCCGCGTTGGAAATCCGGGGGCTGGAACTGGTCAATTCGGCGAACTTCGGGATGAGGTCCATCGGCAGGTTGTCCACCGAGTAGTAGCCGAGATCCTCCAGGCTCTTGAGCACAGTTCCTTTTCCGGAACCGCTGAGGCCTGTGATGATCACAAGTTCAGGGCCGGCGGGCTTCGTGAGCGGCGCGGACATCAGCCACGGACCACGTCGAAATCGCCGTCGGGGCGTTGGATGACGACGCTGATGCCGCCGGAATCGGCGTCACGGAAGGCGACGTAGTTGACCTTCTTGCGGGCGGCGACGAGGACGGCTTCGTCGATATTCATAGGCTTTTTGCTGACTTTCGCTTCAAAGAGCCTGGGGCCGGAGGGCGCTGGGGTGGTCTTGACGGCGGCGGCGGCGGCGACAACGGCGATTTTGACGCCATTGCGCTTGCCATCGCGTTGTTTGGCGGTCAGCTTGTCGATCTGCTTTTCCAGCTTGGTGAGCGCTTCGCTGACGGCGGGCGGGAAATTTTTGCCGGAACCGGCGCCGGCAAAGCTGTGGTGCAGATAATTGACGGTGATTTCGGCCTTTTTGCCCCGTTTTTCAGCGGTCAAAATGACGTGGGCGTCCTTCTCCCCTTTCTTGTCTATTTTCTTGCCAAGCTTGGCAAGTTTCGCCTCCAGGCGCGTCTTGTCGGCGGCGGTAAATTCGCCGTTGCCACCGGTGTAAATAACTTTCATCATGGTCTCCTCGCGCGTATTTTGTATCTTAGTTTTTGACGCGCCGCTGGTGGGTCGACGGAATTCGCAAGTCCTCACGGTACTTGGCGACGGTCCGCCGGGTCACTTCGAACCCCTCTTGGCGCAGCCGCGCGGTGATCTGCTCATCGGTCAGCGGCTTTTTGGGGTCTTCATCGTCGATTATCTTCTTCACCTTCTGCTTAAGGACCAAGAGAGGGGTGCTGCTGCCCGAAGGGCCTTGGACGGCCTCCGAGAAGAAGAAACGCAGTTCAAAAACGCCTTGGGGCGTATGCACGTATTTGGCGGCAACGGCGCGGCTCACGGTGGAGGCGTGAACACCGATCTCTTCGGCGACGTCCTTGATCATCATGGGCCGAAGCTGGGTGATCCCGGAATCGAGGAACTCGCGCTGGCGATCAACGACGCACTGGCATACGCGGGTGATAGTGTGTTTCCGCTGCTCGATATTTTTGATGAGCATGGCGGCGGAGCTGAAGCGCTCCTTGACATAGTTGCGGACGTCCTTATCCGGCTCATTATTGCGGTCGAGCATTTTGAGGTACTCGCGATTGAGGCGGAGCTGAGGCAGGTCGTCGTCATTCAGTTCAATGATGTAGTTGTCGCTGTCGTTGATGATATACACATCGGGCTCAACGAGGCGGGCGCCGGCACCGGAGTAGCGGAGGCCGGGCTTTGGATCCAAGTGGCGAATGGCGTCCACGGCCACTTCGATGTGTTCCAGAGGACGTCCCAGGGCGCGGGAAAGTTCCTTGAGCTGCTTCATTTCGAGCAGCTTCATGTGCTTGTCGAGGATCTGCCAGGCAACGCCGCCCTCACCGCCGCGGCCCTCCAATTGGAGCATGAGGCATTCGCGGACGTCGCGAGCGCCGACGCCGGCGGGTTCGAGGGCCTGGATCTCTTCGAGGGCCTTTTCGGTGTTTTCGATCGTGTGGTTGCCGTACGTCGCGATTTCGTCGATGGCGGCGACGAGGTAGCCGTTGTCATCGAGGTTGCCGATGACGGTGTCGGCGGCGTCGCGGACTTCCGGGGGCATGACGAGGAGGCTTAACTGTTGGCGCAGCAGATCGGGGAGGGTGACCGGAGAGCTGGCGAAGGTCTCCCAACTGGGCTTTTCGGAGGTCTCACCGGCGGGACTTTTGGAGCCGGGATCGAGATACTCCTGGAAGTAGTTGTCGAAGTCGATTTCGTCGAAAGGGTCGGCTGTGGTGGAGACAGGATCAGCGGGGGCACCATCGACGGCTTCGACGACACCGGCGTTTTCCGAAGCCATTTCGATGCGGTCGTCTTCGGCCTCGTATTGAGCGGGCGAGGCGGCGAGGTCGAGGATGCCCTGATCGGAGCGATCGGCGACGCGTTCGCGTTCGAGGATATCCTGAAGCTCCTCGGTGGTGATTTCATCGCCGGGGTCGAGGGACTCTTCGAGGACGGGATTGGCGGAGATTTCCTGGACAATCATCTCCCGCAGCTCCAGCCGATTGAGTTGCAGAACCGACACTAATTGGACAAGGCCCGGCGTCAGGATCTGCTTCTGCGCGACCCCGACTTGAAGCCGCTGAGAAAGCATGCTCATCGCATCTCCATGTTAACGCTAAGTGGAGCGGAGAAGCGGAGAGTTGTCATTTTGAGATGCGGGAGTTCGGAGGTCGGGGAGAGCGAGGAAGAGGGCGAAGGCGATGAAGGCGGCGCCGGTCCAATAGGGAGAGCTGGGGCCGAAGCGGTCGAAGACGAGACCGGCCCAGGCGGGACCGGCGACGCGGGTGAGGCTGAGGACGCTTTGGGTGGTCCCGAGAATACTGCCTTGTTCGTTGGCGGGGGAGCGTTGGGAGATGAAGCTGTTGAGCGTCGGGTTGGTAAAGGAACTGCCGACGGCGACCAGGGCGACACCGGGGAAGAGCCAAAAGGCTGTGGGGGCGAAAGCGACAAGAAGGAAGCCGAGGAAAAAAAGCACGAAACCCTGGATGGCCATTTTGCGTTCGCCGAGAATGGGGATGAGCTTGCGGACGACAACACCCTGCATGAGGGCGGCTAGAAGGCCGATGAAGGCGAAGACCCAGGCGTTGTGATCGGGGCCGAACTGAAAACGCTCAATGGTGTAGTTGGAGAAGTTGGTTTGGAGGCCGGCGAAGGCGAAGTTGAGAAAGAACAGGGCGAAGAGGAACATGCGGATTTCGGGGCGGGCGAGGGCGGCGGCAACCGACCGGAGAGGGTTGGATTCGGCCATGGTGACGATACCCAGTTTGCGGCGCTCCGGGGGGAGGGTTTCGGGGAAGAAGAAGTAGCCGAAGGCGGCGGTGCAGAGGCCGATGCAGCCGGCGGCGTAGGCGGGCGCTTGGAGGCTGATCTTGCTGAGGAGGCCGCCGAGGGCTGGCCCGATAATGAAACCGAGGCCGAAGGCCATGCCGATGAGGCCGAAGTTTTTGGCGCGGTCTTTTGGAGCGGAAGTGTCGGCGATGGCCGCCATGGCGGTGGAGATGTTCCCGCCGGTGGCGCCGTCAACGATTCGGGCGAGGAACATGACCCAGAGGGAGCCGGCCCAGCCAAAGAGGAAGTAGCCGAACGCGCTGCCGAGAATGGAAAAGATGAGGACGGGGCGGCGGCCGATGCGGTCACTCAGGGCGCCGAGGACGGGGGCGGCGATGAACTGAGCGATGGAGAAGGCGACGGAGAGCATGCCGACGGTGAAGGCATCGGTGCGGAACTGCCGGACGAGGTACGGCATGATCGGAATGAGGATACCCGCGCCGAGGAGGTCGAGGAAGACGGTAAGGAAGACGAAAATGAGGGTTCGGCGCTGCTGAGCGTCAGACATCTCCTTCCAGTTTCGCAGACGGGGCGGGCGGACCGGAAGTTCTTTGCGGAACGGGGCCTCTTCGGCTGGCTCCTGCCCGAGTTTTGAAGACACTTCGGGCAGGCGAACGGCTCGGTAGCTTACGCGGCTCGGTCGCGGGGGGCTACTCGATTCCGTGGAGATCGTAATCGGGATCGAATAAGTCAAAGTCGTTTCGTAGCACTTTCGTTGGATTGAAGGTCCGGCGTCATGGCGTCATGGGGCGCCTGCGAAAAGCGGGTATGATTGAAAGCGTGAATCGACGCCAACTGTTCGCCTCCCTCGCCGCTGGCTCGCTTGCCCTGCAAGCCAAGAAACTGAAGAAGATCGGCGTTCAGCTTTATACGCTGCGCAGCGTGATCGACGCGAATCCGAAAGTCATCTTCGATCAACTGCAAGGCGCGGGGTACGGCGAAGTGGAAGCCGTGCGCGGGAATCTGCCGAAAATTTGGGACGCGCTGAAGGCGTCGAAGCTGAAGCCGGTGAGCCTGCATATCGACACGCGGTTGTTTACGGTGGAGCAGGACAAGCTGGGCGCGGCGCTCGATGACGCTAAGTTGAAAGGGTTCCAATACGTGGTTTGCCCGTATATCGCTCCGGCGGATCGCGGCGGTGTTGAAGTGATTAAGAAGCTGGCCGATACGTTGAACAAAGCCGGAGCGAAGTGCAAGGCGGCCGGCACGCAGCTTTGCTATCACAACCACGCGTTTGAATTTGAACCTGTGCCGGGGGGCAAAGGGAATTTGCTGGACGTGCTGATGGAGTCGACGGACCCGGCGCTGGTGGGTTTGGAGTTTGATATTATGTGGTCGGCCGTTGGCGGGATGGACCCGATCAACGTGTTGAACAAATACAAGGGGCGCGTGCCGTTGCTGCACGTGAAGGATCTGGGCCCCAATATTACCGTTCGCTACAATGAAAAAGTGCCGAAAGAGGCCTTCAAGGAAGCGGGCGCGGGCGTTTTGGAGCTGCCAAAAATATTGAAGGCAGCGCGCGAGACCGGTACGAAACACTTTTTTGTTGAGCAGGACCAGACACCAGGCGACCCGATGGCGAGCCTGAAACAGAGCATCGCTTACCTGAAGAAGTTGGATCTCTAAGGACCTCTTGTTTCTTGGCTCGCCGTCGATAAGACCAGTTGGATTCGAATGCGCCACGTTATTCCTATTTTCGTTTTGACGGGCCTCTGCCCGTTTGCGCGGCTTCTTGCCAACGAAGCTGGATCGGAAAGTATTCGCGCCCTCCTGTCGGAACAGGAGGAGTGGCGCTGGGTCGCGTTGAATGCGGCGAGCGGTCTGCCGCCGGGCCGCGTGGCAGCGATGGAGAGTGATGGGGACGGGTTTGTCTGGGTGGGGACGGACCGGGGGCTGGCGTGGTTTGACGGCTACCAGTTCGTGCCGCCGGTGACGGGCAAAGACGGGGCGGTGACCGGAGATATCCGGTGCATTGTGCGCAAAGGGAACGGCGATATAGCCATTCACGCCGGGGAGTCGATTTGGACCGGGCGGTCCGGCAGACTGCGTAAAATGGCTGTTCTGGAACCGCTTGCCGTGATGGCTCCGCTGGACGATGACGACCTCTACGTCACGACGAGGAAGGGTCACTTTCGGATTCACGAAGATATTTGGACGCCAATCACGCCGCGGGGAACCCCCGTGCGAGTGTTTCCGGGTACTGGCGGAAAGCCATGGCTGATGGCGTTCGGGCTGGGCTTGCTGCGTTGGGACGGGCGTCAATGGCCGGAAAAGCCGGTCCTGGCCGGAGACTTTTGCGATGTCGTTTCCGATGGGGCCGGGGTCCTGGCCGCCTCGTTACGGGGTCCGGGCGAAAACTCCGGTTTTTGGGAAGTGGATACGGCCGGGAAAAATGGCGCGATCCGATTTGGACCGGATATGGCGCGCCTCGCCGTGCTCGACGGGAATGGCGGGGGCATTGCGACATTTGAATCCGGAGACGTGCGTGTTCGCATGGATGGCCGCTGGACGACGTTGCGAGCCAATTTCAGCGCCGCCCTTCTGCGCCGCGCGGCCAGCCTGCTCCTGCGTGCGAATGGGGAGGTCTGGGCCGGCACGCATGGCGGCATTCAAGTGTTTCGGGCCCACGCCGCGCCCCTGCGCCCGAAAGTGTTTCCTCCCGGCGATGGGCGCAACAACGTACACGAAATATTGCGCCGCCGCAATGGGGATCTGTGGCTGGCGACTTCCAACGGTGTTTTTGTTCAGGCAAAAAAGGGAGAACGGCGTTCCATTGAGGACGTCGGCGGAAATCGGCTCGGCGTTGTAACCGGCCTGAGTGAGGACGCCGCGGGGGACGTCTGGGTCTC
>CAMDKT010000036.1 GCA_945900935.1 Candidatus Sulfopaludibacter sp. SbA3
GAACACTGCGTCCTCGTCATCCGCGGCGTCGGTCCCGTCGGCTACCCTGGCGCCGCCGAAGTCGTCAACATGCTCCCGCCCGATTACCTCGTCAAGCGCGGCATTGATGTCCTGCCAACGCTGGGCGACGGCCGTCAAAGCGGTACCTCCGCCAGCCCGTCGATCTTGAACGCCAGCCCCGAATCCGCCATCGGCGGCAACCTGGCGATCCTCCAATCCGGCGACCAAATTCGCATCGATCTCAACACCAGCCGCGTCGATGTTTTGATCACTGACGAAGAGATCGCCGCCCGCCGCGCCGTGCTCGAAATTACCATCCCCGTCAGCCAGACTCCCTGGCAGGAATTGCAGCGCGCTCACGTCGGTCAACTCGGCGATGGCGCCGTGCTCGAATTCGCCGTCAAATACCGGGACGTCGGCAAGGATATTCCGCGTCACAACCATTGATGCCTTTCCCGTCTTCATCTTCTGCCGCGCCCACAAAGTCATCCCTGTAGCCGATTCCCTGCCGCTCGTCTAAGCTGGGATCTGATGACCAAAGCCAAGTTCGCGTTGCTTGCCGTTATTACCGCCGTCGCCGTAACAGCAGTCCGAAAACCGGACTTGACGGACCTCCTCCCCTCCGCCGCCATCGCCGGTAAACAGGCCAACGACGCCTTTCTCGTCGCCTCCGCGCAACTCGTCCGCCCCTGGAGTCAAACGGCCGAAATCAAGGGCCGCCCGGCCGACCTCGCCATCGATCCCACCGGCTCCTTCGCCGCCATCCTCAACGGCGCAAGCGTCGTGACAATCGAACTCGCCACCGGCCGCGAGATCAGCCGCGTCACCACCAAAACCACGTCCTACCTCGGCATTCGCTTCCGTCCCAACACCAATGAAATATGGGCCAGCGAAGCGACCCGCACTGGCCCGGACGCCCTGCTTAAAATTCCCTACACCGCCGGCGGCGTCCTTGGCAAACTTGAGCGGATGGAGTTGAAGGGCCATCCCATCCCCGCGGGCCTAGCTTTCACAAAGGACGGCAAAAAGCTCTACGCCGCCCTCCACCACACCAACGAAGTCATCACTGTGGACCCAGCCAATCTCACCATCACCGCTCGCTGGCCGTCCGAACTCGCGCCCTTTTCCCTTGCCCTCAGCAACAACGGCGAAACGCTGTATGTATCCAACCGTGGCGGCACCCCGCGAGCCGAAGCCAAACAGGCGCGAAGCGGCAACGTTCCGCTCCCCGTCGACGAACAAGGCTCCGTTCTCCCCGGTACCGTACAGGTTTTCAACACCGTCACTGGCGTCGCAAAATCGATTCCCGCCGGCCTCGCACCAGCCGGCGTCGCTCTCAGTCCCGACGGGCAAACGCTCGCCGTCGCCAATTCCCACGGCGACACCGTGACCATCATCGATACCAAAACCGGCAACACCGCCACGCTGGAAATCGACAACGCAAACCGCCTCCCCGGAATCCTTCCGAACTCTCTGGCCTTCCGCGCCGACGGCCTGCGCCTCTACGTCGCCTGCGGTGGAGAAAATTCCGTCGCCGTCTTCGCCCGGAACAAGGACAAATGGCAGCTCGCAGGCAAACTCCCCACCGGCTGGTTTCCAACCGCCGTGCAACTCGATGCCAAAGGGACCATCCACATTGCCAGCGTCAAAGGCCTGGGCGACGACGAACAGGAGGCTGGCCGCCGCAACAGCCGCGTCTACGAAGGCATCCTGTCTTCCATCCCTGATCCCGCGCCAGCCCAACTGCACGCCGGTGCCCGTGAGGTTCAACTGGCGGCGCGCCCCCGCTTTACACCGAATGGCGGCGTCAAGGATCTGGCAAAGCTCGGCATCCAGCACGTCTTCTTCCTCATCAAGGAAAACCGCACCTACGATCAGTTATTCTCCGACATCCCCAAAGGCAACCGGGACGAAAAACTTCTGATGTACGGCCGCGAAGTGACACCGAACCACCACGCGCTGGCCGAAAAATATGTGTTGCTCGATAACTTCTATTCCAGCGGCGCCATTAGTTTTGAAGGCCACCAATGGCTCATGATGGGCTTCGTCTCCGATCACACGGAACGCGCCCTGCAAGCCGCCCCGCGCGGCTACGCCTGGAATATGGGCGACTCGCTCACCGTCTCTCCCGCCGGCTTCTTCTGGCAGGATAAGCGTCGTCCGCTGAACGTCCGCCTTCTGGGTCCCGTCTCCGAACCCGCCGTCCCCGGTCCCGATGGCTTGATGCGCGATATCGACGAAACGCAGATGCTCAAGTGGTCCGAGTATTGGAACCACTATAAACAGGGCACTTGGAAAGCGGTAATCGGTTCGCGCTGCGTCGTCCCGGCGCTACGCCCCATCTTCGATGAGAAATTTCCGCCATCGTCCATGAAGGTGCCCGACCAGATCCGCGCCGCCGCATTTTCCGAGCGTCTCGACGCCTGGGAAAAGAGCGGCACAACGCCGAATCTCACCATCGTGACCATGACCAGCGATCACACCGAAGGGCGAAACCCCAACGCGCCGCGGCCTCGTTCCATGGTCGCCGATAACGATTGGGCCCTCGGCAAAATCGTTGAAAAGATCAGCAAATCAAGCCTTTGGAGCAAGAGCCTCATCCTGGTTGTCGAGGACGACGCGCAGGACGGCGTCGATCACGTCAGCGGCCGCCGCACTATCGCTCTCGCCATCGGGCCGCACATCCGCCGCAACGTCCTCGATTCCAATTACTACACGCACATCAACATGGTGCGAACCATGCAGGACATCTTCGGCCTCCAGCCCCGAACGAGATTCCTTGCCAACGCCCGCGCCATGAACAGCGTTTTCACCGCGGAGGCGAACGGCGACCCCTACACCGCCATCGAGCCCAACATCAAACTCGACGACATGAACCCGCCGGCCAGCGCGCTGAGCGGCCGTGAAAAATGGGCCACGCAGGCATCTGCCAAAATGAACTGGAACGACCTTGACGACGTCCCCTCCGATATCCTGAACCGCATCCTGTGGTGGGACGCAAAGGGCTTCCAAACACCCTACCCGAAATAAATCGTGCTGGCCGCGCGCAGCCGTTTGCGTTCCTCCTCCGGCAAGTGATACGCTCCGCTCATGCGCTGGAATCAAATATCGCGTCGCCGCGTCTTGCAAGGAATGTCGCTTGCCGCCACCGTCTCGGAATTAACCGCCACCGATCTCCAGATCCCGACGGAAGATATCGGCCTGGGGCCGTTCTACAAAGCGGGAGCGCCGGATCGCCGCTCGCTCCGTGAAAAAGGCATGGCCGGCGAACCACTCCGCGTCTCGGGCAAAGTCCTTGATACCAGGGGCCGTCCCCTCACCGGCGCCCGCGTCGAAATGTGGCACGTCGATTCTCAAGGCGAGTACGACAACACCGGCTTCCGTCTGCGCGGTCAAGTCGCTTGCGCCGCCAATGGCGAATATTCCTTCGAGACCATGGCGCCCGTCGCCTACAGCAGTCGCTGCGCC
The DNA here is from genome assembly GCA_945900935.1 of Candidatus Sulfopaludibacter sp. SbA3. Classification (GTDB taxonomy): domain Bacteria; phylum Acidobacteriota; class Terriglobia; order Bryobacterales; family Bryobacteraceae. Next base: position 3,469 of record CAMDKT010000036.1, read on the forward strand.
CATGTGCACGTCCGTGTCACCGCCTCCGGAGCGAAAACCCTCGCCACCGAAATTCAATTCGCGGGCGATCCCGCGGCTGCCAAAGACCGAGGGGCCCGCCCCAGCCTGGCGATGAAGACAACGACGAAAAATGGCGAGCGCCAAGGGTCATTCCTCTTCGTTTTACGAGACGCCTGACTTCAGTTACTCTGTAACTGCATGCGTCATTTCGTGTTACTCGCCGCCGCGGTCTATACGCTCGCGGCCGAACCACTTACTTTTCGTGTAACTCTCAATCCGTCCATAGCTCCAAACGGCATTTCCGGTCGCCTTTTCGTGTTTCTCGACAAAGGGGACTCCTCCCGCGACCGAATCCACGTCGGCTTCCTGCCCGAAGGCGTATGGATCGCCGCCAAGGAGATACCATTCTGGAAGCCGGGCGAAACCATTGAGCTGAATCCGAACGAATTGGCGTTCCCGCAAGCCTTCTCAAAAGCCAATAAAGCCGGCTACGTCGTCATGGCCCTGCTCGATCCCGATCACTCCTTCGCCCGTGATCGCCAGGACGTCGGCGATCTGGTTAGTCCCGTCGTTGTCCTCGCGGATTTGGACCCCGCCAACGCCACCCCCGTGGCGTTGGAACTCAACTCCGTCACTCCGCCGGCGGCTCCCGCCACCGACACAGCCAACATCAAAACCGTCGAGTTCGAAAGCCCCTCCCTCACCGCCTTCTGGGGCCGGCCGATCCTCATGCGCGCCGGCGTCGTGCTCCCCAATGGACACACCGGCGCCAGTCCGCCGCTTCCCGCCGTCTACCATATTCATGGCTTCGGCGGAAACTACAAAGAGGCGTGGGCCAAAGGCGAAGGCCTTGCCGAAGCCATGGCATCGGGTGAAAAACTGAAGGCCGTTCACGTCTTTCTCGATGGCAACTGTCCCGGCGGCCATCACGTGTTCGCAGACTCGGTCAATAACGGCCCTTGGGGCCAGGCGCTCCTCACCGAATTAATCCCTCATTTAGAGCGAAAATTCCGCCTCGCTCCCAACGCCGCCAACCGCTTCCTGACTGGCCATTCCTCCGGCGGCTGGAGCGCCCTCTGGCTGCAGGTTCGCTACCCCGATTTCTTCGGCGGCGCTTGGCCCACCTCGCCCGACGCGATGGATTTCCGTAGCTTCACCGGCATTGATGTCACTCCCGAGTCTACCCAGAATGCCTTCCGAACCAAGGACGGAAAGGTCCTGAATCTGGTCCGGATGAACGGCAAGGAGACCATGTCGACGGAGGCGTTTTCACTCTTGGAAAGCGTAACGGGCGACGTCGGCGGACAGCTCGCGTCGTTCGAATGGGTCTTCTCCCCGCGTGGTCCCGATGGCCGTCCGCTGCCGTTGTTCAACCGCGCCACCGGTACGCTGTACGCGGATGTCCGCCAATACTGGCAGCGCTTCGAAATCGCCCGCATATTGCGCGACGATTGGCCGGTTCTCGGTCCGAACTTACAGGGGAAGATCCGCCTCGTCATCGGGGCCGAAGACAACTTTCATCTCAACGAATCGGCAACGTTGTTCTGTGGCTGGCTGGCCGAAAGGGGCCGCGAAGACGCCTGCGAGATCGTGCCCGGCCGGGACCATTTCAATCTGTTCCGAGCCTTCAAAACCTACCCAAAAGGCCTTCATCAGCGCATCGACGATGAGATGCGCGCCCAATGGCGGTCGAAGCACTAGCCTCTATACGCCCGGTCCAAAACCTCCACCACGTGCAGCACCGGCTGATCTTTTCCGTGCAGTTTTGCCCCGGCCTGGAGCTGAATCATGCAGCCGGGATTCGCCGTCACAATACACTCGGCGCCTGTCGCGTTCACCGACGCCATCTTGTTCTTCAACAGGCCCATCGCCATTTCGTTGTGAAGCACGTTGTAGATGCCCGCGCTGCCGCAGCACAGGTCACTCAGCGCCATCTCCTTTAGTTCCACGCCCGGAATCGCCGCCAATACCTTCCGCGGCTGCGCGCGAATCTTCTGGCCATGACACAGATGGCAGGAGTCCTGATAAGTCACCGTCATCACCAATGGCTTCGCCGGCGGACGGATTTCGATGGATGCCAGAAACTCGTTTATGTCCTTCATTTTGGCCTTAAAAGCCAATGATTTGTCGCGATACGCGTCGTCGTGTTCCAGCAGTTCGTCGTACTCTTTCAACGTCGATCCGCACCCCGCCGCATTCGTCAGAATCGCGTCGAAATTGCCGTCGAGCGTCGCGTCGATATTGATCCTCGCCAGCGCCCGCGCGTCGTCCTTCCGGCCCGCGTGTACATGCAGCGCGCCGCAGCAGTTCTGCTCCTTCGGAATGTGAACCTCGCACCCGTTCTTCTGTAGCACTCGAACCGTCGCCTCGTTCAATCGCGCAAAACTGATATTGGCGATACAACCGGCCAGGAACGCCACCCGATATCGCTTCTCGCCCTCGGCCGGAAATACCTTCCCGATCTGGCTGAAGAAGAACGGCGTCTCCACCGGCGGCGACAGCATTTCTATCTCGTGCAGCCGGCCGAAGAACTTTAGAATCCCGCTCGATCGCATCAGCTTCTGCAAGCCGCTCGCCTGGTACAGAAATAGCCCGGCTCCGGCGGCGGTCAGCAGCCAAGGCGACGACAACAGCGAGCCAAATACAAAGTCCCGCGCCAGGTTCACATGCCATGGCCGCGAAATGTTCTGGTCAATATGCGCCCGCGCCGCTTCAATCAGTTTGCCGTACTGCACGCCGCTCGGGCACGCGCTTTCGCACGCCCGGCACGCCAGGCACAACTCCATGTGTTCAATGTAGGTTTCGCTGATCGGCGTCTTGCCTTCCACCACCTGCGCCATCTGGTAAATGCGCCCGCGCGGGGAGTCCATCTCCACGCCCAATTCGCGATACGTCGGGCACGAGTTCAAACACAGCCCGCAGTGAACGCACTTGTCCAGATCCGCCTGCAGCGGCGCTTCCGAGTTGTTCCCAATATGTGTTAGTTCAAATGCGGCCATACAGGCGTCCTTTGTTCAGCAAATTCCCCGGATCGAGCATGTGCTTGATTTTCTCCATCACCGCAAAACCGCTGCCCGGCTCGGGCCACTGCGTCAACCCGTTGCGGTCCGTCGGCCCGGCTTCCATCACAACGTTAGCCCCGGCCAGGTTACCCGGCGCCGCCGTGTGGAACAAATACGCCACGCCATTCGCGGCCCGCGCCACCACCGGTCCATCGTGCCCGGCAAAAGCCGCCCCCAAGTCCTGTAGCGCCGTCGAAGCCCGCACCACAGCGCCGCCGGCATGTTCGGCAAGCCATCCTTCGGCGAAGCTCTCCACGCCGTGCCAGAACGCCCTCTCCGCCTCGCCCTCTAATGCCTCGGCCTTCGGCAATTCCCGCGAATACCGGTCCACCAGCGCCTGACTGCCGCCCGTGCCAACGGCGAGGACCCAGCCCTGCCGCCCCAAACGCGCCGACGCGCCCGGACTCAAAAGATCTACTGCCGCCGGTTGCAATACACTCTGCAGAATTCGGCTCCTTTCCGCCAGCGCGTCCTGTGCTGAATCATATGTCTGCAGGAACGTCCGCCGCGCCTTGTCCTGCGGGATCAGCTTAAAATTCACCGTCGCGAGCGCCGCCAATGTCCCCCAACTGCCGATCATGAGCTTGCCCATGTCCAGACCGGCGACGTTCTTCACCACCATCCCGCCCGCTTGCACCAGCTTGCCCGCCATCGTCGCGAACTGAACGCCGATCAGCAGATCCCTCGCCGTTCCAAACAGCCGCCGCCGCGGTCCCGATTGATTGGCCGCCAGCACGCCGCCCACCGTGGCGTTGGCCGCATACGGCGGGTCCAGCGGGACCATCTGCCGGTTGGCGGCCAACAACGCCGTCAGCTCCGCATACGGCATCCCCGCTTCCACCGAGATCGTCAAATCGCGCGGCTCATACTGCAACACGCGAGTCATTCTGGCCGTCGAAATCCGGACATCGGAGGGCCCGATCGGCCCGCCCCAGCGTGTTTTCGTGAACCGCCCGCCGAGTTCAACGCTCCGTCCGGCCGCTCCGGCCGTGCCCAATGCCGACGCCAATTCCGCCGCGCTCTCCGGTTGTTTCAAATCTTGCATCGAACTAGACATTATAATCTCTAACGATGGTTAAATTCACATTTCTGATCATTTCCCTTGCAGCCGCCAACGCGCAGGACGCCCGCGCCGCGCTCGACACCCAGGCCGCTGCCTGGAATCGCGGCGACTTGCGCGCCTTCGTCGAGACCTACGAAAACTCGCCGTCCACCACCTTTCTGGGCAAAGAGCTATCGCACGGCCGCGACGCGGTGCTGGCCCGCTATCAGCGCACTTACAATACGCCGGAGAAGATGGGCAAACTGCGTTTCGAGGTGTTGACCTTCCGCGACTTGGGCGATGATCACGCCATGGTGCTCGGCAAGTTCTTCCTGACGCGGACCGCCGCAGGCGGCGGGGATGCATCCGGCCATTTCACGCTGATCCTGCGCAAGGGCCCCGGCGGTTGGAAGATTATCCACGACCACACGTCGTGACGGAAATTACCGCCCGAAAATAAAGCGCAGCCGCCGCGGATCGGCCCCGCCGTCCAGAACGCCATCGCGAATCAAAATCACCGTCGGCGCCGATCCGTTGCTCCAGTCGCCGCTGGCCTGCACGATGTGGCCCTTCTCGGTCAACGCGTCCAACACCGGCTTCGGCACACGGCGCTCGATCCGCGTCCGTCCGGGCACGAACTCATGGGTAGCGAAGGAGCTGTAAAAATGCTCGGTTTGGAAGCGCGGGGCCTCAACCGCTTCCTGCGGCGCCATGCCAAAGTCGATGATGTTGAGCAACACCTGCAGCATGGCCTGGTCCTGGTTGTCTCCGCCGGGCGTGGACATGGCCAGGAAGGGCTTGCCGTCCTTCAAAACGATGGTAGGGCTCAGCGTTACGCGCGGCCGCTTGCCGGGGGCCAGTTCGTTGGCGTGGCCCTTGGTCATGACGAAACTCTGGAGCCGTGTGGAGAGCGGAATGCCGGTGTCGCCCACGATCACGCTCGGCAGCCACGAGCCGCTCGGCGTGGCCGAAAAGACGTTGCCTTGGCGGTCCACAACATTTACGCAGGTCGTGTCCTGGACGCTGTTGTGCTCGGTCGCCACGGCCGATCGCATGGGGGTGCCCATCGCCCCAGGCCGCGATTCCATCGAGGCCTTATTGGGGTCAATCAGCTTGCGCCGTGCCTTCGCATAGTCAAGCGACAGCAGCGTCTCCGCCGGGATCTTTGAGAACTTCGGGTCGCCATAATGCGCATCGCGATCGGCGAACGCCAGCTTCACCGCTTCGATGACGGTATGCAGGTAGGGCGCCGAGTTGTGACCCATCGCCTTCAGGTCGTAGCCCTCCAGCAGTTGCAGGGCCTGCAGCATCACCGGCCCTTGCGTCCAGAAACCCGGCTTCACCACCGTGTAGCCGTGGTACTCCGCGGTTTGGGGCGTATCGATTTCGGCCTTGAAGTCGCGCAGATCTTCGTAGCGGATCAAGCCGCCGTTGGCTTCCGAAAACGCCGCGATCTTCTTGGCGATCGGGCCGCGATAGAAATAGTCGCGAACAGCTTGCAGCTTTTTCTGTCGATTGCCGCGCTGCTTCTTCTCCGCCGCAGCCAGCTCGCGGAGCGTCTTGGCCAGCGCCGGCTGCTTGAACACCGTGCCGCGTTCCGGCACTTTCCCGTTGGGGAGGAAGTGGGCCTTCGAAGTCGGCCAGCCGGAGAGCAGCCGTTCGCCATTGCGGATGAAATTCGAGAACTCTTCGCCGATGGGGAATGCGTCGGCGTATTCGATGGCGGGCGCGGAGACTTCCGCGAAGGATTTGGTGCCGTACTGCTGCAGCGCCAGCATCAGGCCATCGAAGACGCCGGGAAGGATGGCGGCATGGATGCCCTCGCCCGGAATGGGCGGCATTTTCGAGGCGTCCTCCCAGGGATTCGCCTTACGGTTCTTGTACCACTCCGTCGTCGCCAGTTTGGGCGCGGTGCCGACGCCGCTTACGACCACAACCGGTTTGCCGTTCATCTTGATGAGCAGCGGCATTTCGCCGCCGAGCCCGAAGCGCGCCTGTTCCGTGACGGCGGCGGCGAGTGTGGAGGCGACGCCCGCGTCGACGGCGTTGCCGCCGGCGGCGAGAATGCGGAATCCCGCCTCGACTTCAAAGTTGTTCGCGGCTCCCACCATCTCGCGGGTACCGCGGACGGGAGGGAACATCGTCTGTTGCCCGAAGGAGGCAACGGCCAAAAGGAGCAAAGGGGCGCGGCGCATGACTTCTATCTTATGCTGAACTCGCGCAATTCGGCACGACGCGAGTTTGGAGCAACGCTTCGTTTCGCGAGTCATGTAGACTATAGAAGAGTGTGGAAATTTCTTCATCTCGGCGTGATCGTGAGCCTTCTGCTCGCCTTCGCGCGGGCGCCGTTAGAACACGTCCACGACGGCGACGATCACCATAGAGAGAATAGTGGTCCCATTCACGCTCATTGGGACGAGCATCATTCCGGCGACGCGGCCGTTGAAGAGGTCGATCACGATTCCGGTGCCCGGCTGCTGAATTGGCTTGCCGGAGATGGCGCGGCCCCGCTTAAATTCGTTCCGAATCTGCCGGAGTCAGTCGTTCTCCCGCTTCCGGTTGTGGCTGCGAATTTCTTTCTGGAGTTCACGCCAAACAACCACGACCCCCCGTGGCGTCTGAGTCTTCAGTCACGCGCTCCGCCCGCCTAACTCGTCATCAGGCGCACTACCCGTGCGCGCTTTTTTCCTGATTTTGAGTGTAGTGAGGTGGCGCAATGTATTTGCCCAATCGCGCCGCCACTCCCCTGCTGATAGCCGCTGCGATTGTGAGCCACTTTGGCATCCAGCGATGTTCGGCACAGGAGTGGACGGAAGCCAGTGTTATAGGAAAGTTTTTAGATCAAAGCCCGCAAGCGAGAGAAGCGCGCGCGAAGACTGCTGTCGCGGAAGCCGAAGCGCGCGGGCGCACGCTCTACTTGAACCCCAGCGCCAGTTACAGCCGGGAGAGCGCCGGCTTCACTGAGTTCTTCCAGGGAGAGCAAACCCTGCCGCTATCGGGCCGTCTCAAGTATCTGAAGCAAGCCGGCGCCTCGTCTGTCCGGGCCACCGAATCCGAAGGGGCATTTACCCTGTGGCAAGCGAGAGCGACCCTGCGCCGGGCGTTCTACCGGGTCTTGGCATCGCAGGAAAGAGTATTGCTCTATGCGGCCGGAGCCAAGGACATGGACAACGTGATCGGCGTCCTGCGCGACCGCGAGCGTGAGGGCGAGGGGTCGAAATTCGACCGTCTGCGGGCCGAACGGGAGCGCGCCGAACTGCTCGCGGAAGTTGCTCTCATCCGGGCCGAAAGTGTGCTGGAGCGGTCGCAGATGCTGGCGTTCCTGCCCGCGGATATAAGCGTAGCCACCGTCTCCGGCCAACTGGAATCGCCGCCCATCCCCCTCCCCGCCAATGAACTAGTCCATCACGCGATGGCGGCGCGCGAAGACTTCCGGGCGGAGCAACGGCGCGCCGAGCAGTTCCGTTTCGAACAGCAAGCAGCCGAAAGACTTCGGTTTCCGGAGCCGGTTCTCAACGCCGGTTTGAAGCGCGCCGATCTTGGGCAGCGGGGAATCGGCCAGCGGGACATCGTCGCCGGACCTGTGGTGGGTGTCACCGTTTCGATACCGCTTTTTAATAAGGGCCAGACCGAAGTGGCCCGATACACGGCCGAACAGGAGCGCTCGGCGGCCCGGCTCCAGCTATTGGCGCGGCAGATTCGCGCCGCTGTCGAGGGCACTCTCGAAGCCTTCAACATCCGGGCGAAAACCAGGGACGACTACGCGCGGGAACTCGCGGACACCGGCCCTGAACTCATCAGAATCGCCACCGTCGCCTATCAGGAGGGCGAAATAGGAATACTCCAACTGCTCGATGCGTACCGCAGCCAACGCCTGGCTGAGTTGCGCATGTTGGATATTCACGCCGCGGTGAAAGAAGCTCGGATCGAACTGGAAAGAGTCGTCGGAGAGGAGTTTATCCGATGAAACTCGGAACTCTTATATTCACCTTGCTCGCCGTTGTCGGCTGCCAAAAGCAACCCATCGCGCAAAAAGCGCAAGAACCCGAACCGCATCCGGAGTCGGCGTCGAACTGGACGACAAAGACGGAACTCTTTATGGAGTATCCGCCGCTGATTGGTAGTCAAACCAGCCGGTTCGCAATCCACTTCACGCGCCTCGATAATTTCAAAGCCGTCGCCAAAGGAAGGGTGGAGGTAATCCTGGCGCGGGAAGGTAGTCCACCGGAGAAATTTTCTACGGACGCGCCATCCCGGCCGGGAATTTTCGCCGTCGATGTGAAGCCGTCGGGAGCCGCCGACTACAAAGTTTCCGTCCGGCTGTTGAGCGATGGCTTGAACGACATTCACGAAGTCGGCGTGATTGCCGCCCACGCCACAAAGATCGACGCCGTGCACGAGCACGGGGCGGAGTTGCCCGATCTAGTCTCCTTTCTCAAGGAGCAGCAATGGACCCTCGACTTCGCAACGGCGATTGTGGAGGACCAGTCGCTCCGCTCAAGCCTCCGCGTACCCGCTGAAGTATCGCCGCGATCCGGTGGTGAGGCGGAGGTGACCAGCCCTTTCGATGGCCGATTAGTTTCGGCCCGCCTTCCCATCATCGGTGAACGCGTATCGCGAGGCCAGGTCCTTACCAGTCTTCTTCCGCCAACCAGTTCACCGAGCGATGTTGCGTCGCTGGAGTTGATGAAGAACGAGAACTCGCTCGCCCTGCAACTGGCTCGTAAAGATAGAGAACGTGCCGAACGATTGGTTAACACCGGCGCGGCGCCGGCAAAGCGGCTGGAGGAGGCGCGCACCGTTGAGGCCACAGCCGAAGCCAGGGTGAAGGCCGCGGAGTCTCGCCTGGCGCAGTTTGAAGCGTCGAGCACCGCAGAAACGAATCCGCAAGGATCGAGACTGTTCGCCCTTCGGGCGCCGATTGGCGGCATCATCCTTAAAACCGACGCCGCGCCCGGAGCGAATGTGAAATCCGGCGCGGTCCTGTTTCAGATCATTGACGTGGATAGGGTCTACGTCGCCGGTGTTGTTCCCGAAGCCGATCTTCCGTTCGTTCGAAATTTGAGTGGGGCGGAACTTGAAATTCCCGGCGTTGATCAGCCCAGATCCCTCAGCCGCCTGATCTCGGTCGGCCGTGTCGTGGACCCAAAATCCCGCACCTTCTCCGTGATTTATGAAGTCGACAATGTGGATGGCCGCATCGCGATTAATCAGACGCTGCACATCCGACTCCTCACGAAGGCATCCGCGGCAACGCCGGTTGTCCCGGAGTCCGCCCTGATCGATGACGGCGGCCGGCCCATTGTTTTCGTTCAACTCGCCGGTGAAACCTTTCAGCGAAAAGCAGTCCGGCTGGGCCTGCGCGAAGGCGGCAACGTCCAGGTGTTGGAGGGAGTGTTCCCCGGCGAGCGCGTCGTCACGAAGGGCGCGCATCTGGTTCGTCTGTCCGCTATGTCGAGCCAAGTGCCCGCGCACGGGCACGCCCACTAAAAGACAAAACCGATGCTTGACTCACTCATAAAATGGTCGCTTCATAACCGCGCGGTTGTGCTGTTCATGGCTGCCGCGCTGCTCGTCTGGGGTGGATTTTCCATCCGCGAAATCCCTCTCGACGTCCTGCCGGACCTCACCGCCCCCACAGTGACGATACTTGTCGAAGGCCCCGGCATGGTTCCCACCGAGATGGAATCGCTGGTGACCTTCCCCATCGAATCGGCCATCAACGGCGCGCCCGGCGTTCGTCGCGTGCGCTCCGCCACCGCGGTCGGCGTCGCCGTGATCTGGGTGGAGTTCGATTGGGGACAGGACATTAATCGCGCCCGGCAGACCGTAAACGAGAAGCTGTCGCTGGTCTCCGGTTCGCTGCCTTCGAATGTCGAAAAGCCATTCCTGGCTCCCATCTCTTCCATCATGGGCGAGATCCTGTTTATAACGCTGGAATCGGATCGGCACTCCGCCATGGACGTGCGGACGATTGCCGATACCTTGCTCAGACGCCGTCTGCTGGCGGTGCCCGGAGTCGCACAGGTGATCCCGACCGGCGGCGAACAGAAGCAGTATCAGGTACTCGTCTCGGCGCAGTCGCTGCGGCAATTCGGTATCTCATTGGCGCAGGTGGAGGATGCGCTCCGCCAGGGCAGCCGGAATTCATCGGCTGGATTCCGCGTGTCCGGCGGACAGGAGTACCTCGTTCAGGCCGTCGGCCGGGCGGCGTCGGAGGCGGAGATTGGAGAGATTGCCGTTGATTCGCGCGACGGCCGGCCCGTGTTCGTTCGCGACGTGGCGGAAGTGCGGATCGGGCCGGCGCTCAAACGCGGCGAAGGGTCGCACAACGCCAAACCCGCGGTGGTTCTCGGCATTCAGAAGCAGCCCGGCGCCAACACGCTTGATCTCACCCGCCGGTTGGACGCCACGCTGGATGACATTCAGAAAAACTTGCCGGTCGGCATGAAGATCGACCGGAATGTCTTCCGCCAAGCCGATTTTATTGAGCGGTCGCTCGAAAACCTCACGGCCGCACTCCGCGATGGAGCCATCCTCGTGGTGATTGTCGTCGTCCTGTTCCTGATGAACTTCCGCGCCGCCATCATCACGCTTCTGGCTCTTCCGCTTTCCTTGATGGCGGCGATCATCAGCATGAATTGGTTCGGTATCACCATCAACACCATGAGCCTCGGCGGCCTGGCGATCGCCATTGGAGAACTGGTGGACGACGCCATCATCGACGTCGAAAACGTCATCCGGCGTTTACGCGAGAATGCGCTGCGTCCGGAAGGTGAACGCATTCCATCCCTGGAAGTCGTCTACAAAGCGAGCAGCGAGATTCGAAGCTCCGTGGTTTTCGCAACGCTGATCGTTGTCATGGTCTTTCTCCCGCTATTCGCGTTAGGCAGTGTGGAGGGGCGGCTGTTGACGCCGCTTGGCTTCGCCTACATCGTCAGCCTCACCGCCTCGCTGCTGGTCGCTTTGATGGTGACCCCGGCCCTTTGTTCTTTGTTGCTTCCCAATGCGAAATCCATCATGCATGGCCGCGAGCCTTGGCTGGTTCGGCAACTCAAAAGGGCGTACCAGCCGGTTCTGCAATGGACGTTGAGGCATCCGGTATGGGTCGTCATTCCGTCAGTGATCGCGCTCCTTATCGCCGGCGTCGCGATTTCCCGAACCGGCCGCGCCTTTCTGCCCGAGTTCAACGAGGGCACCCTGACGGTCAGCGCCGTTACTTTGCCCGGAACCAGTCTTGCCGATTCCGACAGTCTAGGCCGCGGCCTGGAGCGTATTTTGCTCGACGTTCCCGAAGTTGTCTCCACCGCGCGGCGCACCGGGAGATCTGAATTGGACGAGCATGTGCAAGGGGTTGAGGCCGCCGAAGTCGATGTCAGTCTGCAAATGAAGGCGCGGCCCAAAGATGTCGTGATGGCCGAGATTCGCGACCGGGTTACGCTGCTGCCCGGCACGAACGTCACCATCGGCCAACCCATTTCTCACCGCATCGATCACATGCTGTCCGGCACTCGCGCCAACATAGCCGTGAAGGTATTCGGCGACGACCTGGCAATGCTGCGCTCGCTCGCCCGTCAGATTGAGGCCGCGATCAAGGGCGTTCCCGGAGCTGTCGACGTATCGGTCGAGCAGCAGACGGACATCCCCACCGTTCGCGTCCGCGTTCGTCCCGGCGACGCTGGGCGTTTGGGTCTACAGCCCGGCGCGGTCGCGGCGCAAATCCAAACGGCCTTTGTCGGCGTAGAAGTGAATCGGATCCTTGAAGGCCAAATCAGTTTCCCGCTGGTTGTGCGATTTCCCGAAACGCGGTCGGAGGATCTGCATGCCATCGGCCGAACGTTGATCGATTCGCCGTCCGGCGCGAAGATTCCTCTGGAATCGGTGGCCGATATCTACGATGACCGAGGCGCGAACTTCATCAGCCGGGAAGGCGTTCAGCGAAAGATTGTCGTCCAATCGAACGTCGCCGGGCGCGACCTGCTCAGCGTAGTGACCGAAATTCAATCGGCGGTGGCGGCGCAGGTTAAGCTGCCGCAAGGCTACCGGGTGGAATACGGCGGGCAATTTGAGAGCCAGGCGCAGGCCTCGCGGCGCCTGATCGTGCTGAGTGCGGGAGTCATCCTGGCCATATTTCTTCTTCTCACCACCGCATTCAGTTCCGCGAAAGATGCGTTGATTGTGATGTTGAACCTGCCGCTGGCGCTGGTCGGCGGGGTCGCCGGTGTCTACCTCGCCGGTGGCGTTCTCTCCGTGGCGTCGATCATCGGATTCATCACGCTGTTCGGCATCGCGACTCGCAACGGAATCATGCTCGTTTCGCATATCCGCCATCTGCGGGATGCGGAAGGCGTCACCGATTGGCGCGAAGCGGTGGCAACAGGCGCTACCGAAAGATTGGCGCCCATCCTTATGACCGCGCTTGCCGCTGGCCTGGCCTTGATCCCTATCGCCAATGGCATGGGCAAGCCCGGCAGCGAGATCCAAGCTCCCATGGCCATGGTTATTCTCTTTGGCCTGCTCACATCCACCGCCTTGAATATGGTGGTGGTCCCGGCGGTTTACTATGCCGCCGGGCGAAAAGACAACCAACCTCAACAGGAGACTCTATGAAACAATTTTTGACGATCGCGGCCGCGGCCCTGGCTTTGCTGGTGTCGCCAGCCCTCCTTTCCGCTCACGACGATCGCTTGCATGGCCCCAACGCCTTAACGGGCGAGATCGTCGCCTCTACCGCCGACGGCCTTTCGCTCAAGACGAAGACCGACACGGTGAAGGTGAAGTTTTCGAGTAAGACCACGTTCGAACACGACAAGAAGGCCGTCGACAAAACTTATGTCCGCCAGGGTGACCGTGCGGGCGTGATCGGCTCGAAGCTTCCCTCGGGAGAATGGATGGCCAATGAAGTGATCCTGGGCCTTCCCGCGCCGAAGGCCGCGACAGACGCGAAAAAAGACGCGGAGAAGAAAGCGGCCGGCCACAAGCACTAAAAGATCCGCGCAACTACGACGGACTACGGGCGGCTTAGCTTAAACGGCTCAGCCGCCGCCGTTATGTGAGAAGGTATCCATGTCCAATAATCTCGACCGAACGGGAGCACCCCCCGCAACGCCCGTCCAACTGATGACGCGTGAGAGCAGGATCGAAGTCGGTTGCATCCTCTTCGTCGGCGTTATCCTCTCATCCGTCGTTAGCTATAAGTGTTAAAACACGAATCCGGCTTCCACCGATGTCCCTGTGTTCCGTTGCTGCAACCTCTGCCAAGGCAGCGTCGTAGCCGCATGCGTAACAGTTTGGAGCGACCCGGCGTTGGCAGCGGGCCTCCGCGCCCGCCCGGCGGGAGCGACGCGGAGTTTGCGGCTGGTCAGGCGCCGCTAACAGCCTTTGCGTTTCGCAGGAGTTCGCGGTATTTGCGCAACAACTCATAGAGCATCACGCCGCCGGCGGTGGCGACGTTCAGAGAATGCTTCGTGCCGAGCATCGGGATCCGCACATGCACATCGCAGCGCTCAGTGATGTGCGTCTGAATACCGTCCACCTCATGCCCGAAGATAATGCAGACGGGAAATCGCGGACGCCAGTCGAAGAGGTCTACAGATCGGACGCTCGTTTCCACAGCCGCCAGCTCAACTCCCTCGGCATGCAAGCGGTCGAGCAACGGGACGACGTCGCGATGATGCTCCCAGGCCACGTGGTCCTCGGCCCCCAGCGCCGTTTTCGTGATCTGTTTTTGCGGCGGAAATCCAGTGATCCCGCCCAAATAGAGCCGTTCCAGCGCACAAGCATCCGACGTGCGGAAGAAGGAACCAACGTTGTATAGACTCCGCACGTTGTCCAGCAGAACTCGCACTGGCAGGGGCTTTATCCCATCGTAAGGCGAGGATAAATGGGTGGCGGAGAAGGGAAGCCGTTCGTCTGGCAAACGATCAACCGCCGGCTTTTTCCGGGTTGGCCATCCCGGAGCGCATCTTGTTCATCGAGCGCACCATCATGAAAATCACGAAGGCCAGGATTGCAAATTCGACCACATTCTGAATGAAGTGGCCGTAAGCGATGATCGGGGCTTTCGCCTTCACCGCCGCCTCCATATTCTCGTAGACCTTCCCGTCCAGCGCACAATACATTCCCTTAAAATCGCCGCCGCCAAGCAGCAGTCCAATCGGCGGCATGAGGATATCGTTCGCCAGGGAATTTACAATTTTCCCGAAGGCTCCTCCGATAATTACACCGACCGCCAGATCCATTACATTGCCAGAAACGGCGAACTGCTTGAACTCTGCCATCATACCCATCGGTCTCATCTCCTCATTTGGTCCGGCGCCGATCGAAAGACAGAGAACCGCGTCACTTCCCGGAAACCCATTTGTTCGTACAGACGGCGCCCAACGGTGCTCGATTGTAGCACGCAGGCATCGAAATGCAAGCGATCTCGCATGGTGTGATGCGCCTGCCGCATGACCGTTTCCGCGTACCCTCGCCTTCGATAGCCCGGCAGTGTTCCAACCGAGTAAAACCCGCAGCAGGAGCCGGATACGCAGACCATGGCCATTGATACAGGCCGATCGTTGAAATAGCCGATAAACGCCGCATTCTCCGGTGTCCAGCACTCGTTGGAGCCATACATGTTCAGCGTCGTTTGAAAAGGTAGGTCGAAGATGAGTGATATTAAATGCGCAAACGCTAATCTCGTCGTTTGATCGCAAACTTCCCTGATTTGGAGCGGCAGGGCGGGGCGCATTTGCGGTGCCAGTTCCTCCGTGAACATTCCTGGAGCCGTAAGTACCGGTTCCATGCCGAAGGTATAACACGTATCGCGCAAGACCCGCAGTGGTGCATCGTCCAGGGGTGCTTAAACGTTTTCGGGATGGCAGCCACGGTTGACGGAGCCTACTCGGGATTCCTGGGGAAGGCCGGGACGGAAACCCTGCCGGATTTGCAGGTCCGCTGATTGCACTCGGCATTTCCGTCCAAAACATTTACGCTGGATTTT
>CAMDKT010000037.1 GCA_945900935.1 Candidatus Sulfopaludibacter sp. SbA3
AAATATTTCGCACCGGTATTGATGAAGAGTAGGCCCTCGCCGTCCTGCTCGAAAAACAGGAAATCGCCCAGGACATGTTCCGGCCCGGCACGGGGACCGGCTGCCATTATTGGAGCCCCATTCCGGCGGAGGTCTTGTACGCGGGAGGAGTACCGGGGTCGGTTGCCAGGCTGCTGCAAGTGACCCTTGCGCTGCGCATGGAAAATGCCTCCGCCCAGGCCGTAGTGACAAAAGAGGTTTTGAGTTGTGGAATTGAAAATCGATAGGTGTATTTTGATCGGGCAGCAGCTTGTCAGGAGCAAAGAGCATAAGTTCTCGCGCGGCCCACGCCAGCGACTTCTTACCCGGAGGTTGCGGGTTCGATCGGGGTGCCGATAAGTTTCGCGACGGACGCGCTTGCAAACGTCGATTTTGCAAGCCCCGATCTCAATCGCTTTTTCAAGCTGGCTCTCAGCGGGATCCTCACGCAAGTTGCGCGAAGCATGGGACGGGGTTACTCGCGGGACGGCAGGCTCGCCGGCCCGGATTGAACCGGATTCGGTGATCGAACGAAACATTTTCCAGAAGCCGGGTGCGCCACCGATCCGCGCCCGGCCTCTCCCCCCGCCATCTCAAAAAAGGCGATGCGCCGCCTCTCCCAAAGCGGCGCATCGCGTAGGAACGGTCCGGGTGGACGCGAACTCCGGGCCCCGATTCCGGAGTCCAGTCCGCCCGGACCGTCGTGTGCGAGTCTGGCGGTGCGGGAACTGCAACAGCCGCCAATCCATCCCCATAGATTGGCGACCGGCGCTCAACCGCTCGGCCCGGCTCACAACCCCAAGCTACCAGCCGCTCCCACGGTGTTCGGCACTTTACAATACAAAGTTATTGATTCTAAAGGAAATATAAATATAAAAAATCTGGGACCGACTTTTGACCCCAGCACAAAACATTTCGAAACTCGCATTAATCGATTTCTTTTCAACAACTTACGCAAAACGATTCGTCGCGCGTCGAGAAAAACACCTATTCCACGAGTATTTTTGCCTATGGCCTACACCGATTCACGTAGGAAGCCGATAGCTAATCAGAGCTAGGAGCCCCCACAAATGAGCGACTTCCCATACACCCTACCCCATGCCTCCGCCGAGCCGCATTCCGAGTACATGGAGCTCGCCGCCGCCAATCGCCGCCTGACAACCGCCATCCTCGGCATGACGCTACTCACCGGACTTGTGGCCTGCCTCAGCTATCTCGCCGGCCGGACTGTCACCCAGATCCGCACCGAAACCGCAACCGTGGTCCGCACCGAAATCCCGCCCGGCCCGGTTGTGGTCAACCCTCTCGACAAACTGTCTCCGTTCATCGCGGCCGCCCCGGTCCCCGCCGTCGGCAAGCAGGTCCCCGCCGCCGGAACCCTCTATATGCAAGTCGGCCTGATCGACCCGGCCGTTGACCGGTCCATGCAGGACCGCCTCATCGCGCTTGGCCACAGCGTCACGCTGTCACCCATGGAAAACTCGCCCATTTCCCGTGTCCTTATCGGCCCGATTCACTCAGCCGCCCAACAGCAAGAACTTAAATCAAAGCTAAGTGCGGACGGCTTTCAGCATTTTCCCCGGCGATTCTAACGGCCACCCGTCCTCGCCAATTCCACTACCGGAACAAATGCGCCTTCGAGAATTGACCAGGGTATGTTCGCCAAAATTGACCCGGCGTCCGCCGTCGGCGGGGCTGATTACGCCTTGCCCTGCCGCGGCTTGGCGGCTACGGTACCGAGCCGAGGGCGGGTCAGTTTTGCCGAACGCCGGAACAAATGCGTCCTCACCCGTACCCAGTGGTGTCGCCGCCGGCGATACTTCGGCGCTCGCGAAAACGGCGACGACACGTACACCCGCGTCTCCCGCGCCTGGCACAGCTCCCTCAACCAATTGAAAAAACCCCAAACGGCCCGCGCCAGCCACCTCTGCGAACTCTTCCAAACCGGAGACCGCGACATCGCCGGCCAGTGTCCTCTCGCCGGCCTCGCCAAACTCCCCAAACCCCTCCTCCTCGACGCCATTTCCACCCAGGGGGTCCAGTAATCATGGCTACCGCCGCCCAAGTCCTCGCCAACCAGGCCAACGCCCAGCACTCCACCGGTTCGCGCACCGAGCCGGAAAAGCCAAATCGGCCACCAATTCCCAGACCCACGGCTTTACCGCCGCCGTCATGAAAATCGCGCCCGAAGACCGTCCCGAATTCGACGCCCTCGAAAAAGCGCTCATCGAAGAGATAAAGCCCAAAGGTGCCCTCGAAAGGGACGCGCTCCGTGAATTCCGCGACGCCGCCTGGCGTCTCCGCCAAATTCGCAAAATCACCCGCGAACTCGCCGGTGACCCCGAAGCCGCCACGCGCCAACTCAACCGTTACCGCGCCGCCGCCGAAATGTCGCTCCACCGCGCAGCCCATCCGTCTCGCCGGCCTCGCCCATCTCGCAAAAAGCAAAAACGAAGCCATTGGCCCCTCGCCTCACCGCGAGAATTCGCCTTCGCCCTGGTCGACGGCATTCGCCTGAACCGCGACGCCCGCGAGTGCTTCGACGAAATCCACGGCCTCACCAACGCCTTCTGAGCCGCAAAATTTGCGAAAACGAAGCCAACCGGCGCAACCCGCGAATCGATTGGTCCCTGCTCATCATGGCCCATTCGCCCGTACGATAAATTTCCCGGAAATGCCCCTCATCTCCCGGCGAAGAACCCGGCCCCTGCGAAATCTTCTCGCCTATTGGCGCGGGCGGCAATAGTGCGATTGTAGCTACTGTTGCCCCTATTTCTGCCGGTGGCGTCCCGCCCCGGACACCGAGGGCATCTCGCCGCGAGGCGATGATCTCAGATGGTTGCCAGGAGGCCCGAAACGGAATCGGCTCGGCCGTCATAGTTTTTGAGAAAAAACGCTCCGGCGGCGCACTACCTACATAGGACAATTTGATGCACGCCACCGCCACCTCTTCCCCCTCCCGGCTGACGCCTGAAGATGAACTGCACTGGCTCGCGCTGCGCCTGGTGCCCGGCCTGGGCACTCGGCGCGTGGTGCGGTTGCTGGAGCGGTTTCAATCGCCGCAATTGCTGTTCCGGGCGTCGGTGTCGGAACTCGAGGCGGCGGGCTTGCCGCCAGGGCCGGCGCGTTCAGTGGTATCGGGGTGTACCTTCGACGACGCTGTGGAACAGCAGAACAAGCTGCGAGCGCGCGGGGCGGTGCTGGTCACCATTCACGATCCGCTGTACCCGGAGCCAATGCGGGACATTTTGGACCCGCCGCTGGTCCTGTTCGCCCGGGGCGACCTGGCGCTGTTGAATTATCCGGGCATCGCGGTGGTGGGAACACGGAAGCCGACGCCGTACGGGATGGCAGTGGCGGAGAAACTCAGCGGTGACCTGGCGGCGGCCGGATTGAACGTCATTTCGGGTATGGCTCGCGGAATCGACACCGCGTCGCACCGGGCCGCGCTGGCGGTGGGAGGAAAAACAACAGCGGTTTTCGGCTGCGGCGTGGACATGATTTACCCGTCGGAGAACCGGCGGATCCATGAAGAAATTTCGACAAAGGGGCTGGTCATCTCCGAATTTCCGATGGGCGCGCCGGCTTATCCACAAAATTTTCCTATACGAAATCGCATCGTCAGCGGGATGAGTTGCGGGGTACTCGTAGTCGAGGGGGCGCAGTACTCCGGGTCGGCCATTACCGCGCGGTTGGCAATGGACCAGGGGCGGGAGGTATACGCCATCCCCGGGAATATTACGAGTCAGGCGTCATGGGGACCTAACTTATTGATTCGACAAGGCGCTAAGCTCGTCACGACGGCACAGGACATCGTCAACGAGCTGTCGCCGGAGATACGGCGGCGAATCCAAAACGGCGGCGGCGCATCCAACGGAAACGGGCCCAATTCCGGGCCGAAACAGTCGACGCTGCCATTGGGACCGAACGCTGTTTTAGGCGATTTATTACTGGCCAAGGTGACCGTTGACTCGCCGACACACATTGACGAGCTGTTAGGTTGTCTGGAAAACTATTCCTCGTCTGAGATCGTTGCCGTTCTTTTCGAACTGGAACTTCTTGGGCTGGTCCGTCAGCTCCCCGGAAAACAGTTTGTTAAGGTCTGGTAGCAGTCGATATTTTTTTAACGGTTACACTGGAACAAGTCACTATGTCCAAATCGCTCGTCATCGTCGAGTCGCCGGCGAAGGCGAAAACAATCGGAAAATACCTCGGTAACGACTACATCGTCAAAGCTTCGCTCGGTCATATTAAAGACCTGCCGAAGAGCGATCTGGCGGTGAACGTCGACCTGGGCTTCGAACCCACCTACGTGGTGATCGAAGGCAAGAAGAAGCTCATCGCAGAGTTGAAGGCGGCCGCCAAGGGTGCCGATAAGATCTTCCTCGCGGCCGATCCGGATCGAGAAGGCGAGGCGATCTGCTTTCATTTGCAGGAAGAGCTGCAGGGAAAGGGCGACAAAGCGCCGAAGATCTTTCGGGTGATGTTCAACGAGATCACCAAGAACGCGGTCAACAAGGCCTTTGAAAACCCGCTGCAGGTGAATACGAGCCTGGTGGACGCGCAGCAAGCCCGTCGCGTTTTGGACCGGTTGGTGGGCTACAAGATTTCACCGCTGTTGTGGGATAAGGTCCGTCGCGGCCTCTCGGCCGGACGCGTGCAAACGGTGGCGCTGCGGCTGATCGTGGACCGGGAACGCGAGATCCAGGCGTTCATCAAGGAAGAGTATTGGACGATCGATCTGTCGCTGAACGCCAAGAAAGCGCCGGTGCTGAAAGCGCGGCTGGCGAAGGTGGCGGGCGAGAATCCGGGCATACGCGACGAAGCGCGGGCGAAGGAGATTCTGGCCGACGTCGATCAAGCCCACTACACGGTGCAATCGGTAGGCACCAAGGAAAAGAAGCGCAATCCGGTGCCGCCGTTCATCACGTCGACGCTGCAGCAGGACTCGGCGCGGAAGTTGCGGTTCAGCGTGAAGCGCACGATGGTGCTGGCGCAGCGATTATACGAAGGCATGGAGATGGGCGATGATGGCGCAACGGGCTTGATCACCTATATGCGTACCGATTCGGTGCGCGTCTCCGATGACGCGCTGGGCGAGGTCCGGAAATTTATCGGGGAGAAGTACGGCGAAGCGTATTTGCCGGAGAAGGCTAATTTCTACAAGGGCAAGAAAGACGCGCAAGACGCCCACGAAGCCATCCGCCCGACCAGCGCGTTCCTGACGCCGGAGAGCGTGGCGCAGTACTTGCAGGAAGACGAGTTGAAGCTGTACAAGCTGATCTGGATGCGCTTTGTGGCGTCGCAGATAATGCCGGCTGTCTTCGACCAGACGACGATTGATGTGGCGACGCCGGGCAATTCGAAGATTGGCTACACGTTCCGGGCGACCGGATCGGTGGAGAAGTTCGACGGCTTCCTGAAAGTGTACGAAGAGGGCAAGGACACCAAGGACGACGACGACGAAGAGGCGACGCGGAAACTGCCGGCGGTGACGCAGGGCGAAGAACTGAAGTTCAAGTCGATCGACCCGGAGCAGCACTTTACCGAACCGCCTCCGCGATTTACCGAAGCCACGCTGGTGAAGGAGCTGGAAGCCAAGGGCGTGGGCCGGCCGTCGACGTACGCGTCGATTCTGTCGACGATTCAGGAGCGCGAATATGTGAAGAAGGAAGGCGGCAAGTTCGGGCCGACGGAGCTTGGCACCGTGGTTACCGACCTGCTACTGGAATCCTTCGGCGACATCTTCGACGTGCTGTACACGGCGCGCCTGGAAGAAGAATTAGACGAAATCGAAGCCGGCACGATGGACTGGCGCGTGGCGATGGCGGAGTTCTACGAAAAATTCTCCGCCGATCTGGAACGCGCGGCCGTGCAGATGACCGACATCAAGCGGATGGAGAAGCCCACCGACTTCATCTGCGACAAGTGTTCCAAGGCGATGGTGATCAAATGGGGGAAGCACGGCAGCTTTATCGCGTGCACGGGCTACCCGGAATGCACCAGCACGCGCGAGTTGCCGACGACGGCGACGGAGGATCTGGGCGAGCAGGGCGAGGACGAATACTGCCCCAACTGCGGTCGGCCGATGGTGCTGAAAAAGGGCCGTTTCGGCCAGTTCATGGCCTGTACCGGTTATCCCGATTGCAAGACGACGCGGCAACTGGGTCAGGGCGAGAAGCAACCCGATGTTCAGCTCGACGAACTCTGCCCGGAGTGCGGCAAGAATTTGGTGACGAAGTCCGGCCGGTTCGGCGAATTCACGGCGTGTTCGGACTACCCGACGTGCAAATACGTGAAGCAGAAGACGGTGGGCGTGAAGTGCCCGGACTGCCATGAGGGCGACATCATTGAGCGGCGCTCCAAGAAGGGCAAGACGTTTTATGGCTGCAATAAATATCCCAAGTGCGAGTTCGTCGCCTGGGGCAAGCCGATTGATCGCAAGTGCCCGGACTGCGGCGGCTCGCATTTGATTGAGAAGTTCCTGAAGGCAGGCGCGTTCGCGCAGTGCCCGAACAAGGAATGCAAGTTCAAAGAGCCGATCGCCGAAGCCGTTCCCGCATAAGCGACGGCCGTATTTCATAACCGAAAGAAGATAAACGCTACACCCATGTCTGCTCCCGAACAGTTCTACCGCATTGCCAAGCTGCCGCCTTATGTCTTCGCCGTGATCAACGAGCTGAAGGCAAAGGCACGCGCAGCGGGGCAGGATGTGGTGGACTTCGGCATGGGCAACCCCGATGGGGCGACGCCGGATGTGATCGTCGAAAAGCTGGTGGAGGCGGCGCGTCAGCAGAAGAATCATCGCTACTCAATGTCGCGCGGGATTCCGCAGTTGCGCGTGGAGATCGTGAAGCGCTATCAGCGGAATTACGGCGTGGAGCTCGATCCGGACAAAGAAGCGATTGTTACCATCGGCGCCAAGGACGCGATCGCGCATTTGCTGTTCGCGATCATCGCGCCCGGTGACGCGGTGGTCTCGCCGAATCCGGCGTACCCGATTCATCAGTACGGCGTGATCATGGCCGAGGGCGAGGCGATCATGCTGCCGATGCCGGACGCGGCGACGTTCCTGCAGGGCTTGGAAGACCTATACAAAAACGGGCCGAAGAAGCCGAAGGTCGTGTTGATTTCGTTCCCGCACAATCCGACGACGACGTGCGTCGATCTGCCGTTCATGAAGGAAATTGTAGCGCTGGCGCGGGCCAATGGCTCGTGGGTGGTTCACGATTTCGCTTACGCCGACTTGGGGTTTGACGGGTATAAGCCGCCGAGCATTTTGGAAGTGCCGGGGGCGAAGGATATCTGCGTTGAGATCTTCTCGATGTCGAAGAGCTACAACATGGCGGGGTGGCGCGTGGGCTTCTGCCTAGGCAATTCGCAGATTATTTATGCGTTGTCGCGGATTAAGAGCTACCTCGATTACGGGACGTTTCAGCCGATTCAGATTGCGTCGATTATTGCATTGCGCGAGTGCGAGGAGGAGCCGGCCAAGATTTGCGCCATGTATCAGGAACGGCGCGATGTTTTGGTGGACGGGTTGAACGCGGCCGGGTGGCCGGTGGAGAGGCCGCGAGGCTCGATGTTCCTGTGGGCGAAGATTCCGAAGCGGTTCGCGCACATGACTTCTTTGCAGTTTGCTCAGGAATTGATGGAGAAGGCATTAGTGGCAGTGAGTCCGGGGATCGGGTTTGGACCGATGGGCGAGGGGCATGTGCGGTTCGCGTTTATTGAGAATCCGCACCGGACGCGGCAGGCGGTGCGGGCGATTAAGCAGTTTTTGCGGGAGTAAGACGGTTAAGGCGGCACTCACCCCGCAGTCTGAACGGTCAGACAAAAACGGCCCATTCTCGGAATGGGTTCGCCGTCGCGGATCTTCAGCGCGAGCCACTCTTTAAGAACTTCCCGCACTACGCGGCGGCATTGCGTCAACGTAGGCTCATTTGCCCAAACGTCGGCCAAGCCCGGAATCTCCCCAAAACAGGAACCATCTTCCAAGTTCTTGTATTGGGTTCGTCTCATCGCGCCCTGGAGGTAAGGTGTGACCATCGGCTTTATGATAGCCCCAAGGCAATGCACTCGCGGGTGTGCATCGCGGAGAGGCGAAAGCCCTTCGGTTTGTCCCGTGCGGCGGGGATTGACTCCAGCAAGATTGGCCCTGACGCTGTATGAAACGATGGGAATGCCCTTTCATGCCAGACGCATTAGCGAAAGGCTGGCGGCGCACTGAGGAGTGGTCAGGACTCCGGCTGCGGCCGCCTGGCGCGTTGCGCCAAGTAGTGTTGGTCGAGAGCCTGGCGGACCATTGTCTTGATGACCGCTTGCCGGCTCACGTTGAGATCCCGGGCGGCCTGATCCAGTTCCTCCAGCATGTGGGCCGTGACATCCACGTTGACCCGCTGAATCGGCTGTACCATCCGGCCTTGGCCTGTAAAGAAACGGGATATGTCGTTGCCTTGATCGGCTAGCCGCGCAATCGCATCGGCCGAAACGGGTTCGGCGGTTTTACGAGTTTTCTTCATACAATCGGATCTCCTCTCTCGTCGACCGCCACAAAGTGACGAGGTGTAAAATCTCGCCATCTTCATCTTCCCTAGCTTCGAAAATGACGGAATAGAGCCGGTCTCCCACCCAACCGATAGCCAAGAACTGCTCTGGAACCTCCGACCGCCGATCCAGCCAGTAGGGCCGGTCAAATAGCTCGCGCACTTCCTCGAACCCAATTCCGCGTTTTGGATTTGCTCGCAGACGGCTGCTTTTTCGAAGATCGAAAGTGAAGCGCATCTGCTACGACTGTTATACCACTTTCATTTTTTTGGCGAGGCGCGTCAGGCGCGCGGCTGGAACTTGATCGCTATCAAGCAGACGGACACGGCTCCGTATCGGGTATCGCAACCCATCGCTCGGGAGTGGTACGCGGTGATGCTGCTGGAACGGGGGGAAACGGCCAAGGCGCGCGGACTGCTGGCCGAGGCCCTGACGCTGTATGAAACGACGGGGATGCTATTCCATGCGAAACGGGCGAGGGAGAGACTGGCACAGAGCTGAATCCTTTATAATATGGCGAGTATGGCGACGCTGCCCGAGTCACCGATCACAGAAGTTGTGGACCTGCGTCATTTGGCGGCGGGAGCGCTGGATGATGTTCTGGAGGAGGAGACACGGCAGTGGCGGGAGTCGCTGGCGTGGGACTTTTCGGTGCCAGGGTTGCTGGTAAAACGCTTCGTCGATATGCAGTCTTTAAACGGGCTCGCGCTAATTCACGCGGGGCGCGTCGTTGGGTACACCTATACGGTGACGGATGAGGACAAAGGGCTGATTGGCGACTTGTATATCCTGCGCGAGTTTGCGACGGCGGCGATGGAGGATAGGTTATTAAACGCCACGGTGGAGACGCTGTATCGCACGGCGGGAGTGCGGCGGATTGAATCACAGGTGATCCTGCTAACATATCCGCGGCTGGCACCGCCGGCGCATGCGACGGACTTGCGGTTGTTTGAGCGCTATTACATGGTCTGCGATCTGCGCCGGACGCACCGGTGGGCGGAGAGCCAATCGCCGCTGTTGGACGTTGACGTCTGGAGCGAGCGGTACCAGGAAGACACTGCGACGCTGGTGGCGCGGGCGTATGAAGGGCACGTTGACGGCAATATCAACGATCAGTACCGGTCAGTGTCCGGGGCGCGGCGATTTCTGCAAAACATTGTGCAGTATCCGGGATGCGGATCGTTTTTCGTGGAGGGGTCATGGCTGGCGTGGCGGCGGGACACGGGGCGGATGTGCGCGGCGGCGTTGGCGAGCATTGTGGCGGAAGACGCGGGGCACATTACGCAGATTTGCGTGTCGCCATCGAGCCGCGGACAGGGATTTGGGCGGGAGATACTGTCGCGGTCCCTGCGGAGCCTGCGCGAGGCGGGGTGCCTGCAGGCGAGCTTGACAGTGACGGCGGCGAATCGGAACGCGATTGGACTGTATGAGTCGATGGGCTTCACCGTGGAGAGGCGATTCGCGGCGATGGTGTGGGAACATATACGGCCGGTGAGGCGATTCTTCCTTTAGAGTGCAAAGGCCGGTCGCGGCCCCCAACCCGTCACGAACTCGCACGCAACCCCCGCCGCGACCGTGTCCGTTTTGCGCGAGTTCCTCAAGAATGCGGTAGGCTGGAAGTTTGATTATGCCTACACCTTCCACTTACGATGACGCCAATTTGATACTTCGCCTGTATGAGTTGCGGCGGGAGGAGCGAATGCGCGCGGCGCGCAAATGGTACATGGAGCATTGCGGTCCGTTGACGCTGGCGGAGTTCCGCGAGTTGTGTCCGATGGGGAGCGACACGAATGCGTCGTTCCGGCAGGTCTCGACGTACTACGAGATGGTGGCGAGTTTCATCACGAACGGCGTGTTGAACGAGGAGCTATATTTTCAGAGCGGCGGGGAGTTGTTCCTGGTATTTACTCGGCTGGAACCGTTTTTGGGCGAGTTGCGGGAAGCGTTTAAGAACCCGGGAATGTATCGAAATCTGGAGGCCGTGGCGGGGCGCTACGCGACTTATATCAACCGCAACGATCCCAACGCCGCCGATGCGTTCCGCACGCGGATGCGGGCGATGCTGGGGAAATAGTGCGGCAGGACGGGGAGTTTTTTGAGGATCGCGAGTTGGATCTGATTTATATCGGAAAGCGGCTGGCTGAGGCGCAGGCGCTGGAGGAGTTGTTGACGGAAGCGGGTTGGGATTACTACGTGGAGCCGGATGAGTATCGCGGGGGATTCCTGTTTGCGACGCAGCGAACGGGGGCGTTTTTCTATGTGTTGATCGAGCGGGCTCCGGAGGCGCGGGAATTTTTGACGACGCGAGGGTATAAGGCGCAGGCGGCGTTGGCGAAGGGGGATGGGGGGTAATGATTATTCCTATCGAACGGATTGCGGCCAGCATTTATCTGATTCGGGGCCAGCAGGTGATGCTCGATGCCGATCTGGCGGCGCTGTACGGGGTTGAGACGAAGGTGTTCAATCAGGCCGTGCGCCGGAATATGGATAGTTTTCCTGAAGATTTCATGTTTCAGCTCACGGCGGAAGAAGCTGCATCTCTAAGGTCACAAATTGTGACCTTAGAGAAAGGACGCGGCCACCACGCCAAATATGCCCCGCTGGCGTTTACCGAACAGGGCGTCGCGATGCTTTCGTCAGTAGTCAAGAGCAAGCGCGCCCGTGAAGTCAATATCGGCATCATGAGGACGTTCGTGCGCATTCGGCACGTATTGGGCGCGAACGAGGAACTGGCCCGCAAGGTGGGTCAACATGACAAGCAAATCGCCGTTCTCTTTGAACAGGTAAAGAGGTTGCTTTCACCGGCGCCGGTGAAGAAGAAGCTCATCGGCGTCGATCCGGCGAAAGAGTGATCCGGTTTAGGGTTCAACGGGGTCGTTGGGGTTTTTCAGCGCGAAGGTGACAACGTTGGAGACGTAGATGTCCTGGGCAATAGTGACCTGTGTTTTGGAGTTCGTCGGCAGGTCCGAGTTGAGTTCCAGATGCACTTCGTAGATGCCGATCGCGCCGGGCTTTAGGGCGGCGTATAAGACGTTGGCGGTCTTGCCGCCGGCCAGCGAGCTGACGAACTCGAAGGGTTCGTTGAGGGCGCGGCCATCGAAGGCGATGCCGGTGCGAACGAGGGCCTGGTCGTCGGGGTTTTTCAATCTACCGAGGCCGGTGGCGGTGACGACAATCGTCTCGCCGGGTTTTGCCGGGTTGGCTTCGGTGACCAAAGCGCCGGCGGTGTTGGCGCAGCAGAGGGCGGGGGTAGTGGCTGTCATGATCACTTGCCCGCCTTCATTGGACTTGGCGGTATAGGTGATGCCGTTGCCGGCGTCGCCAGGCTGCTTGGCTCGGAGGCGAATACGGGTGAAGACGCCGGCGGCGAAGGCTTCCACTTTTTCGTCGGCGGCGGCGTTGATTTTGGCAACGATGGCATCACGAATTTTGGCGAGATCGTCGCCGGTTTGGACGGTGGAGGAGTATTGGCGATCTTCAATGACGACGGTGGCAATGTCGTTGGTGTTGGCGGAGCCGTCAACGGAGACGGTGCCGGTGGCGCGGTCAGAGAAATGGCCGATGACGCCGGGCCGCGGGTCGAGGCCGTCAACAGCGAAGATGCCGGGATTTTGGGCGATGAGGGGGACGGCGACGGGCGATGTGGTGACCACGCGACCGCCGGCGCGTTCGATGCGAACGTAGGCGTTGGCGCTTGAGGAGTCGATCACTTCCCACGGGATCTGGGCGCGGATCTCGGTGGGGGAGACCATGAGCAGCGGAGCTTCCAGGCCATCGAAGTAAACACGAACACCGCCGAGAACACGGGGCAATTCCAGTGCTCCGTCGGGGGCGGAGACGGTGGAGTCCGAAAGATTTTCGCCGAGGAGAGTAATCAGGGTTCCGGCCGCTACTTGCGCGGCGTCCTGGCCACCGACGAGGGTGGCGCCGCTGGTGGTCAGCGACATGAGAGAAGTTTCGGGGACCTTGGCTGTGCTGAAATCGATGGCGTTGCCGCCGGCGCCGCCGGAGCGAGCCGTCAGTAAGATGGCGCGGAGGTCGAGGATGACGCTGGCGGTGACGGCGCCGTCGACGTCGGCGTTA
Source organism: Candidatus Sulfopaludibacter sp. SbA3 (assembly GCA_945900935.1). GTDB lineage: Bacteria > Acidobacteriota > Terriglobia > Bryobacterales > Bryobacteraceae. The sequence continues at coordinate 12,649 of CAMDKT010000037.1, forward strand.
ATCTGTTTGGTCAGCTCCAACAAGATGTTGGCGAAGGTGTCGTCACGGATGAACTTGTACTTGTAAACGCGGCCGGAAACGGTGATGGAAACCTCGTCGCCTTCCTTGATGGTGCCTTGGAAAGTGATGGATGCGGTGGAGAAGACATCGCGGCTGGCGAGGTTGCGAACGGCGGTGAAGGGCAGAGGCTGGTCGTGGAGAGAGAAGACGGCGATGCGGCGATTGTAAGTATCGCTGACGAAGAGATTGGTGCCGTCCCAGGCCAGCGACATGGGCGTGCGCAAGAGATCAGCCGAGGAGCGGAGGTTGGGGTAGGCGCTATCGGAAGAGCGGTTACTGTCGCCGGCGGCTTGGCCGAGAACGAGGTCAGCGGGCTGGCCGTTGGCGAGGGGGAGCGAGTTGTAGACGAGAACACGATCGTTGCCGCCGTCGGCGATGAAGAGGCGGCGACCGTCACTGAGCGCGTAGCGCGGAAAATCCATGGTCGCGAGGCAGGTCGGGGGAAAGGCTTCCTTGCCGCCGGCTCCGATGCCGCTGGCGGCGCAGACCTTGGGGCTGTTGTTGGCGGAGGCGGTGGTGAAGTCCTTTTGCCCGAGCACGAGATCGGCCGCTTGGGCGTTGCGCGAGGGGATGGTATTCCAGATCAGCACGCGATTCTGGCCGAGATCGGCGACGTACATGCGCTGGCCGTCGGAGGTAACCGAGACGGGGTTGACCATGTTGTCGGCCTTGGGATCAATAGCCGAGCGGGCGAGATCGAGTTCGATGTTGGTGTTGAAATCGGGCTGGCCGAGAACGATGTCGGCGGGCTGGAAACTGCGGGTGGGGATGCTGTTCCAGATCAGGACGCGGCTATGGCCGCTGTCGGCGACGAAGAGGCGCTGGCCCTGAATCCAGACGCCCTGCGGCCCGCGCATGCGCTGGCCGGGGATGCCGCGAGGAGCGGTAACGGTGGTGAAATTTTCCTGGCCGAGAACGATATCGGCGGCCTGATTGTTGTTGCTGGGGATGGAGTTCCAGAGCAGGACGCGGTTGTTATCGGAATCGGCGACCGCGAGGCGAGTGCCATCGGATGCGACGGCGGTGGGGCTGCGGAGCGCGGAAGCGGAGGCGACGGCGCGGAGTTCGTTCTTCGTAAAATCCGTTTGGCCGAGGACGGTGTTGGCAACGCCGCGACAGGCGGGGCAGCGATTTACTTGCGGAACGAGCGCGTTGACGGGGAGCGTCACCTGGTCAATATTGCGATAAATCAGGACGCGGTGATTCAGCGGCAGAGAGCCGACGCGGTTGGAATCGGCGACAAAGAGGGTGTTATTGACAAACGCGAGGCCGCCGACGCCGCCGAGGGTGTCAGCAGTGGTGCCGGGTTGCTGGTCCGTAAATGTCTTCTGACCGATCAACATCCGGGCGGCTTGCCCGTTGAAAAATTCAGCCGAGGGAGCGATGGCCGCGCAGGCGAGCCACAACCCTAGATACTTCACATTGAGATTCGTCATTACGCAAACTTTCAGTATAACAGCGACGCGGGGAATCCCACGACCGGGTACAAATTACCGCTCGTTTTTAACAATGCGTCCGGATTAGCGGGGCGTCACCGAGCCCCAAATGATCTGGTAGACCTCGACGGCGCCTTCGAAATTCCGGCCGACGCGGATGGAGACGCGGGTATTCGGACGAAGGCGTTCCCATTCGGAGACGACGCCGTCCTCCAAATATCGGGTGTCCTGGCGGAGGACGATGGTTTTGTAGCCATCGGCCCTGGTGCGCAGGATCATTTTATCGGCGGTCAACTCGCTGACAGTGCCGGCCCAGTGATACTCGCCTCGCGGGATGATGTTTTCGGTGACGGCGCGGTAAGTAATCCGCATCCGGCCGGATTCTTTCTTCGACATGTCGGCCAGACGGACGGTGCGTACATAGCAGGGGGTGCCGTCGATGAGACGGCGGTCAGCGACGATTTCGACGAGATCGGCGGGTTGGATATCGCTGATGTAGCCCGAGGCGACGCCGACGGGAACGTCTTCGGCGCCCAGAAGCATCGGAAGAAGCCAAAACGCACGCTGCCACATGCACTTCATGCTACTGCTGCTACAATGACCGTTTTGCGGCCTCTCGACGATACAGATCAAACTTCTCGCGCCTTGGCGTGGATGCGGAATTCCGGGATTCAGGAATCGAGCGGCGGCGTTGCGCGATATCACCTATTGACGGAGGGGCGGAATCTGCCGCTTTCGACCGAGATTACGGGGTATTTTGTGAGCGCGATGGTGTGGGGCGGATGTCACGACGAGGCGTTCCGCGCGGCGGATTGGCTGGTTGGCGTGGCGTGGCAACCGGAGTTGCGGGCGATGCCGTTTGAAGTTGGCGAGCCGATGAAGCCGTCGTATTTTTTCGATTGCGGGATTATTGTGAGGGGGTTGCTGGCGGCTTGGCGGGTTTCGTCGCGGGTTGAATATTTGGACACCGCGCGGGAGATCGGCGTGGCGATGGGGCGTGATTTTTGGTCGGCTTCCGGCGAGCTGCATCCGGTTTTGGAGTTGCCGTGGAAGGTGGCGTGGCCGTATGAAAGACGATGGTCGCGTGAGCCGGGGTGCTTGCAATTGAAGTCGGCTTTGGCATGGGCGGATTTGGCGGTTCTTTTTCGGGATGAGGCTTTTGGAGTCTGGTTTGAGCGGGCGTTGCAGTATTCGCTGGCGACGCATCTGGCGTTCCTTCCTGGTGAAGAGGATGAGTTGAAGGTGATGGACCGGCTGCATGCGTACTTGTATTTTCTGGAAGCGCTGTTGGCCAGACCGGAGCGGACCGAGGACTTGATGGGCGGGATTGAGCGCGTTGGACATTATTTGCGAACGATTGGCCCGCGTTTTGAGCGGGCCGATGTGTGCGCGCAGTTGCTGCGTGTTCGCTTGCTGGCGGATTCGTTGGGGGCGGTGCCGCTGGATGTTGCCGCGGCTGGTGAGGAGGCTGCGAAGTGCGCGGCGCATCAAAGGTTTAACGAGCCGCCGATGACGGATGGCGGTTATGGTTTTGGCACGCGCGATGGCGTTCCAATGCCCTTCATGAACCCGGTCTCAACGGCCTTTTGCATGCAGGCATTGCAGTGGTGGCGGGATTGGGAAAACGGCGCGTTCCGGGGCCAACTGGCTGAGTTGATCTAGGCGGTGACGGAACGGATCAAACTCGCTTTCGCGACGGGGTCGGACGATCTTATCGCGACGCTGCTTGAAAAAATGGCTGGGCTTTTTCCGGACGTGCCGCTTTATCTGGTTTCTGAGTTTCCTCCGCCGGGCGCGGGCGTGCCGTGGATTCGCTGGTATCCGGCGAAGGATGTTTCGGAGAATATGGCGCGGGTTGCGGCGGCGACGGCGGGGAAGGACGTGGTACTCGTCGGCATCATTCTGCAACCGCGGATGCCGTACTGGGCGATGCGATGGGCGGCGGCGCGGCGGTGGCCCTGGCGGCTGATTGTGTTCAATGAAAACCTGGACCATTTCATGCTTCGGCCGCGCAGCCTGCCGGTGATGGCGAAGCATTTCTGGTGGCGTACGAAGAACTTCGTACGTTGGGAGACGCGGCCCGGGGGGACTGTTTATACGATTGTTTGGAGGCTGCTGCATCCGCGCGCTTTTTTGCGGCCTATTGCGTATTGGATGGCGCGGGTGAGCGGGGCGGTTGCTTTTGGCTCGGTGGCTCCGCTGCTGGTTCCCGGTGACGCATTGCCCGCCGGAATCACCGTCGTAATTCCTTCGCGCAATGGACGCGAGTTGTTGGAACGGCTGTTCGAGTCGTTGCTGCCGCAGGCGCCGGAGGAGATCATCGTTGTCGACAACGGTTCCAGTGACGGGACGGGCGATTGGTTGCGAGGCTTGGGGATTTCTTTTGATTGCTCGAAAGAGCCGCTTTCGTTTGCCGCCGCGGTGAATCGGGGGATTGCGCGGGCGCGGTATTCGCGAACGTGTCTGCTGAACAACGATATGGTTTTGGAGCCTGGATTTTTCGGGGCGTTGTTGAAGCCGTTTGACCGTGAGCCTGATCTGTTCGCGGTGACGGCGCAGATCCTCTTCCCTGAAAATGTCCGCCGGGAGGAGACCGGCAAGGCGATGTACCATCGCAACAAAACGGGCCAATTCCCGGTGTGGTGCGAGACGCCGATCATTGCTAAAGACGGGGGCGAGGACGGGACCTGGGTGCTGTACGGCAGCGGCGGCTGCACTCTTTATGACACGCTGAAATTGCGGGCGCTGGGCGGGATGGGGGAGCAGTACACGCCGGCGTATGTGGAGGATCTGGATATCGGCTGGCGGGCTTGGCGGCGCGGTTGGCCCACGGTGTTTGCGGCGGGGGCGCGCGTGCTTCATTTGCACCGGTCGACGACGTCGAAATATTACACGGCCGAGGAGCTTGCCGGTGCTCTGGAACGTAACTACGCGCGGTTTGCGGCGGGGAGTAATTCCCGTGTGATTTGGCGGGAGGCGCTTGACCGGCTGAACCTGTTGGCCGCCCGGCAGGAGCCGGTCAACTCCGCCGAAAAGGCGCTTTTCGGGGCGTGGCGGGAGCCGTGGCGGCAGGCACCGGCCGCGGAAGGAGACGACTCGCCATTGGCGTTATGCGGCGGCGCTGTCGCGGTCTTTCCGGGGCTTCCGGCAACGGGCCGGCGGCGGGTGTTGATCGCCGCCCCGTATCTTCCCTTCCCTCTTTCGCACGGCGGCGCGGTGCGCATGTTCAATTTAATGCGGGAGGCGGCAAAAACCTTCGACCAAATCCTGCTGGTGTTCGTTGACGAGTTGGCGGCGCCGGCGGCGGAGTTGTTGGCGATCTGCAATGAAATCGTTGTTGTTCGCCGGGAGGGTTCGCATTTGCTGCCGTCGAGCGCTCGGCCTGACGTTGTGGAGGAACACGACCGGCCGGAGTTTCGAGCGGCGCTTTCGGCCACGCTTCGCAAATGGCGACCGGAGATTGTTCAGCTTGAATTCACGCAGATGGCGCTCTACGCCGGGGCGTGCCGGCCGGCGAAAACGATTCTGGTGGAGCACGATATTACGCTGGATCTTTATGGGCAGTTGCTGCGGGATAAAGAGGACTTCGACACGCGTTTGCAGCATGGGAAATGGGTGGTGTTTGAGGAGCGGGCGTGGGGGGAAGTGGACGCCGTGGTCACGATGTCGGAGAAGGACCGGCGCACGGTGAACAGGCCCAATGCGCACGCGATCTTGAATGGCGTCGATCTGGCGAGATTCACGCCATCGGAGGAAGAGCCGATTGCGAATCGCATCCTATTCATCGGGTCATTCGCGCATCTGCCGAACGTGATGGCGCTCGACTTTTTTCTTCGGGAAGTGTGGCCATTGATTGGGGAGAAGGCCGTGCTGCATATTATCGCCGGGCAGCGGCACGAATACTTT
>CAMDKT010000038.1 GCA_945900935.1 Candidatus Sulfopaludibacter sp. SbA3
CCAGCGTGTCGAGCACGGCGGCATCTTCGCCGAACACCTTCACCGCGACGTCGGCCTTGATGCCGCTGATGGTCTCATCGAGCCGCATAGCCATGGGCTGGGTGAAGTTGTATCCGACGCCGGGAACGGCTTGCAGGGCGAGGCGCATCTTGGCGATCAGATCTTCCTTATTCGCCGCTTTCCATTGCTCCTGCGGGTGCAGCAGGACGTAGACGTCGCCTTCGAAGATGCCCATCTGGTCAGTCGCAAGATCGGGGCGGCCGATTTTAGAGACGATGCCGCTGACTTCTGGGAGCGTTAAAAGGGCCTTCTCCATTTCGATGCTGAGGGTGACCGAATCGGTGAGCGAGATGCCTGGAAGTTTCTTGGTCGTGATGAGAATGGAGCCTTCTTCCAGACGCGGCATGAACTCGGTACCGAGGAAATGGATGGAGCCGAGAGCGACGGCGGCGATGATCACGCCGATGACGACAGTGAGTATTCGGAAGCGCAGCGCGATCAGCAATAGACGGCGGTAGAAGGCGCGGACGTACTCAAACCAGCCGTGATCGTTGTGCGGTTTCACGCCGCGGCGCAGGGCGTAAGAAGCGAGCACCGGCATGCCGAAAAGCGCCAGCGCGAGGGAGCCGGCGAGCGCGCTGACGACGGTGACCGCCATGGGCCGGAACATGCGGCCCTCCAGGCCTTCGAGGAAAAAGATGGGCATGTAGACGGCGATGATAATGCTGACGGCGAAGACGATGGGACGGGCGACTTCATGGGCGGCGGAGCGGATGACGCTATTGACGTCTTCATCGTCCGTGCGTGTACCCAGGCGGGCGACGGCGTTCTCCATCATGACCACTGCGCCATCGACGATCATGCCGAAATCCACGGCACCGAGCGACATGAGATTCGCGGTGACGCCGAACCACTTCATGCCAATGAATCCGGCCAGTAGGGAAAGCGGAATCACGGAAGCGACGAGCAGCGCGGCGCGCACATTGCCGAGGAAAAGCAGCAGTACGGCCATGACAAGCAGCCCGGCTTCGGCGAGGTTGCGGCGCACGGTGGCAATGGTGCGATTGATGACTTCGCTTTGGTCATAAAAGGGAACGATGCGCGTTCCTTCGGGCATCTTTACGGTTTCCAGGCGGCGTTTGACGCGGTCAATGACATCGCGCGAGTTCTCGCCTTTGAGCATGATGGCCATGGCCGAAACAGACTCGCCGCGGCCATCGCGGAGTGTAGCGCCCTGGCGCTGCGCGGCGCCGATGCGGAGGCTGGCCACATCGCGCACGAGGACGGGCGTGCCGGCGCGGGATGTGATGACGATGCTCTCCAGATCTTTGGGCTTTTTCACGCGGCCCGTGCCCACTACGGTGTGCTGTTCACCGGCGAATTCGATGAAGCCGCCGCCGAAATTTTCGTTGCTCGCGGCGACCGCCTTTTCGACATCGGAGAGCGAGAGGCCGTAGCGTTCCAACGCTTCCGGGCGCACTTCGATTTCATATTGGCGCGTTCGTCCGCCCCACGTTTCCATTTCCACGATGCCAGGCACGGTGCGCAGCAGCGGACGGATGACCCAATCTAGGAATGCCTTCTTTTCGTCGAGGGGAACTTTGTCGCCTTCGATGGTGAATTGATAGACCTCGCCGAACGGCGTGGCGTTGGGGCCGAGTCCGGGCTCGAGGCCGGCGGGAATGCGGCCGCGTACTTCCTGGAGGCGTTCGTTGACGAGTTGGCGGGCGAAGTAGGGGCTGACCGTGTCATCAAAAACGACGGTGATCTTGGACAGTCCGAACTTCGAAATGGACCGCGCCTCGGTGACGCGGGGGACGCCCATGAGCGAGGTTTCGATGGGGAAGGAGACGAGCTGCTCGACTTCGGTGGGCGGCATGCCGGGGCAGGCGGTGACGACGGTTACCTGGTTGTTGGTGAGGTCGGGGAAGGCGTCGATGGGAAGTTCGAGGAGGCTGAAAACTCCGGTGCCGATGAGGAGTCCGATCGCGGCGAGGACGAGGATGCGGTTGCGGAGAGCGGCGTCAATGAGGCGGTTGAGCAAGGGCGTCTATTCCTCAGTGAGCGTCGATTTCAGCATTTCGGATTTGAGCAAAAAGGCGCCTCGGGTGACGACGCGATCCCCGGCTGCGAGGCCGGAGACGATGGCGATAGAGGCGCCGGCGCGCGCGCCTGTTTCCACCGGCCGGGCGTGGAATTTGTTGGTCCCGGTGGCGACAAAGACGATGCTGTGGCCGTTCATTTCCTGGATGGATTCCTGCGGGACATAGATCGCCTCGCCGGTGCCGCCGGCGGCGAGTTCGGCCGTCGCGTACATCTCGGGCTTCAGTTCGCCGTGCAGATTAGCGAGGACGATGCGGGCCTGGACGGTGCGAGTGGCGGGGTCGAGTTGGTCGCCGGTGCGAGTGAGGCGTCCGGGGAAGGAGCGGTCATTAAAAGCACGGATGAAGACCTTCGCGTTCATGCCGGCGGTGATGCGGCCCATGAACTCCTCGGGGATGGCGGCGATCATCCAGATGGAGGAAAGGTCGCTGATGACGAAGAGGTCGTCGCCCGGTTTGGCGACGGAACCGGAAGTGATGGAGCGGGCGATGATGACGCCGGCGGCGGGGGCTTTAATGGGGGCGGTGTCGTCGTCGTGATCGAACTCGCCTTGCTTGTGATCGGGATGGTCTTCGGCGGAGACTTCGAGGAATTCTTCGAGATGCTGGCGCGCGCGCTGGATTTCCAGGCGGGCCGTGTCGATGCCGGCGAGGGCGATTTTGAGATCGTTCTCGGCGTGGTCGAACTGTTCCTGGGACGCGGCTTTCAGGTTGAGCAAACGGCGGACGCGGTCGCGGTTTTTTTCACTGAAGGAGCGCTGGGTTTCGAGGCGTGCGAGTTCCACTTTCGCTTTTCGGTAGACGCTGCGGGACTCGTGAATGTCGTGGCTGTGGATGCGCGCGAGAACCTGCCCCTTTTGAACGCGGTCACCGATATTGACGAAGACTTTCACGACGCGGCCGTCGACGAGGGCCCCGGCTTTATGCGTTTTTTCTTCGTCGGCGACGAGGCGGCCGTTGGCGCGAATAAGGAGCGGGACGTTGCGGCGTTCGACTTCGGCAATCCGCAGGCCGGCGGTTTTTTGCAGTTCGGGGCTGAGGCGGACTTCGCCGGGTTCGGGTTTGGCTTCGGCGGATTTGGGGGGCTCGGACTTGGGGGCGTCCGGCTTGACGGCGCAGGCGGTGAGGAGGGCGAGGACGAACAGCGTGAATCGCTTCAAGGCATTACTCCCATGGCCGTTTCGACGGCGGCTTCACTCAAGCGAAATTCGGTTTGGGCCTGGACGCGAAGTAGTTCGGTTTCCAGGCGGACGCGCTCGGCGTCGAGCAGACGAAGGAGGTCGGCACCGCCTTCGCGATAGGCGGACTGGGCGATGCGGGCGGTGTCGCGGGCGTGCGTAACGAGTTCGTTCAACATACCGGTAATCTGATTTTGGCGCAGGCGGTAGGCCGCGTAGGCAGAGCGGATTTCGGCGCGGACCATGGCTTCGGCGGCGGCGGCGTTAGAGCGGGCGACGCGGGTTTCGGCGGCGGCAGCGGCGATGTTGCCCTGGTTCCTGTTGCGCCAGGGCATGTCCATGTTGAAATAGGCGAGGAGACCGTCGTAGCCGTTGGTGCGCTTGTAGCCGCCGGCGACGTCGAAGTCAGGACGGGCGAGGGCGGTTTGGAGTTGTTCGTTGGCCATGGCGGCGGCCATGCCTTGGCGGGCGAGCCGGACTTCGGCGCGGCGGTTGAGGGCGTCATCGGGGTTCTCGGGCGGGATCGTGGAGTGGCCGTCGATTGTTCCTGCCAGCAGAGGGCTGGCTTCAAATTGGGTCCGGCCCATTTCGCGTTGGAGATTTATGGAGGCGCGTTCAGCGGTGAGGGCCGCGTTGGAGGCGGCCAGGCGCAGTCGAGCCATTTCCAGGCGAATGCGGATCAAGTCCGCTTCGGCCATGTTGCCTTCGCGGACGCGCACTTCGTGGTAAGCGACCGTCTGGGCGAAGTTTTTGAGCGTTTCTTCGTAAATAGCGGCGGCGCTGGCGGTGCCGAGCGCGTTCCAGAAGGCGTCACGAACCCTGACGGCGATATGCTGGGCGAGGATGTCTTTCGCGATGCCGGCGAGCTCTTTATTGGCAGTGGCCAGATCCGTGCGGCGTTCGCGTTTACGGGCGGTTTCCAGGGTCTGGGTGAGGAAGACGAAGTGGTCGTTGTCGTTGAAGGGACGGTAGGGGGACTGCCAGCCGCCACGGAGGTTTTCCATTTGAACCGTCAAGCGCGGATTGGGTTTGAGAGAGGCTTGTTCGAGGAGTCCCTGGGCGGTGGAGACGCGGCCGTCAGCGGCGGCGAGCAGAGGGTGTTTGTCGAGCGCCTCGCGGATTGCGCCGACAAGGGACAACTGCTGTGCGAGAAGGCCTACAGAGAGGAATAGAGCTAGTACAGGAAGGGGCCAACAGGCGTACACAGTGACTAGTCTAGCAGTACATGTTTCGGCGGAGATGTTCCACATAATTTACTTAGAGACGAAACTCATGGTTCGGGAAGGGGTTCGAACCCATAGAATCAGTGAGGAGACCAAGCAATATGAATCGCAGTGCCGTTGTAGCGCTGGCTTCCGGATTGACGCTGTTACTGGGACAGGACGAGCCAGCAATTAACGCCGATCATGCCGAGTGCGCTTTTTTCGGAAAGCAGCGGGTGAAAAAGTTTGTTCCGCAGGAGACGGACGCGGTGGTGGCGCTGTTGGGCGGCGTTCGATCCACGCAGGCATTCGTTCCCGCCGGGAGCCGAACGTTTTCGAGTTTGAAGGGATCGAACTCCGGGAATGTCGTGGACAAGCATATCTTCGGAGTCTTGCAGACGAAGGGGATTGCGGCGGCGGCGCGGACAAATGACTACGAGTTTGCGCGGCGTGTTTCTTTGGACTTGACTGGTCGTGTTCCCAGACCGGAGCGCGTGACGGAGTTTGTCTCGGATTCGGATCCGGACAAACGGACGAAGTATGTCGATGAGTTGTTGAACTCGACTGAGTGGGTTGACAAATGGACCATGTTTTTTGGCGACCTGTACAGGAATACGGATCAGATCCGGGCGACCAATACGATACGGCGAGCCGAAGGCCGCGAAGCGTTTTATCGCTGGATTTATGACTCGTTGAAAGAAGGAAAGCCATATAACCGCATGGCATTTGAAATGATTGTCGCCGAGGGACAGAACTCCTGGACGCAGGGCGAATTGAACTGGCAGATCGGCAATCGCACCACCGGCGGGCCGGCGCAGGACAACTTCGATCAGATGGCGGCGGCGACGATGGAGACGTTTCTCGGCAACAGCCACTTCAACTGCATCGTTTGCCACAATGGGCGCGGACATGTGGACACTTTGAGCCTGTGGGGCAAAGGCGCGAGCCGGATGCAGGGGTACGGGTTTGCGGCGTTCTTCTCGCAAGTTACTTTGGTGCAGCAGCCGCGCGACCAGAGGCCGGATCCGAATATTTATTACTGGACCGTGGGGCTGAACCGGAATGGAACGTACGCATTGAATACGACGACCGGAAACCGGCCGCCGAGGCAAGCGGTGGGGAATACGCGGATCGTCGCCCCGGTGTATCCGTTTGGAGATTCATTGACGGCGAATTCCGGAGAGTCACCGCGGACGGCGGCGGCCCGGTTGGTGACGACGGATTTCAACTTTGCTCGCGCCACCGTCAATTACATCTGGAAGGAACTGATGGTCCGCGGGTTGGTGGAGCCGGTGAACCAGATGGATCCGGACCGTTTGGATCCTGATAATCCGCCCCCGGCGCCGTGGACGCTGCAGCCGTCGAACGCGCCTCTATTGCGGGACTTGGCGCAGGATTTTATCGACGGCGGCTATAACTTAAAATCGCTGATGCGGCGGATTGCGACATCGGATGCGTATCAGCTCAGCGCGCGTTATGACGGGCAATGGAATCCGGCTTGGGAGAATTTGCATGCGCGTCGATTGGTGAAACGGCTGTGGGCGGAAGAAGTTTACGACGCGATCGCGCAGACATCGAATGTGGCGGCTCCGATCACGATGGGGGTTTCGACGCGGGTGCCGAACGGTGCCTTGGCGATGACCCGCGTGGTTCCGGCGGCTATGCAGACGACGAGCCCGGCTTCCCGCGGCGGTGCGGCGGCGTTCTTGAATCCGTTTTATCCTGGCGACCGGGAAGCCACGGAGCGGCGGCGCGACGGGTCCGATCAGCAAGCGCTAACGCTGATGAACAATAACTTTGTAATGACGCGAACGCGGGCCGCAACCGCCGGCGGGCTGTTGTCAAGACACATTAACAAGACGGATCGGGACTTGATCGACAACCTGTATTTGACGGTCCTTTCGCGGCTGCCCGATGAATCGGAACGGATAACAGCGGGCGCGGCGCTCACTTCCGGCAACCGGTCACAGGCGGCGGAAAATCTGTTGTGGTCGCTTTACAACAAAGTCGACTTCTTCTTTAACTACTGAGGCATTATGTTCAACGAATCCACATTCCGCCGCTTCGTGAAGAAGAATCCGCACCATCACTTGCCTTTCTACGCACGGCCCCACACCAGCCGCCGCGACTTCTTTCGCATGGCCGGTGCCGGGCTGGCCGCCATCCCGCTCCAAGCGCAAGTCGTCCGGGGCCAAAGCGTTCAAACGAAGAACACGGCGAAGAACGTGATCTTCATTTTGCTCAGCGGCGCGCCCAGTCATGTGGACACCTTCGATTTGAAGATGACGAGCGGTATCACGCCGAGTACTTTCAATCCCTCCGATTTGAATGGCGTGGCCTGGAACACCGGCGTGTTTCCCAAACTGGCCGGCCAGTTTGACGACATCGCCCTTGTGCGCTCCGCGCGGGCTTGGGCGGCGCAGCACACGCTGTCGCAGACGTGGGTGCAAATTGGCCGCAGCCCGGCCTCCGTGCTCGGCGATGTGGCGCCGAACATGGGCGCGATCGTCTCGATTGAGAAGAAGAGCGAGCGCACGGCGTCGCAGATATTCCCGACATTCCTGGCGTTGAATTCCGATGGCGCGATTGGCGCCGGTTACTTGCCTGCCACTCATGAGCCATTCAAAATGGTCCCGAGCGCGGCGGGCCTTCCCAACACGACGAACCCCGATGGCGCGACGCGCCTGGAAACGAAATATTCGCTGCTCCAAGGGCTCGATAATCCGCTCCGCGTCAACTCCCCCTACGGCGACGCCATGACCGATTTCAGCGCCTTTTATCAAGCCGCCCGCGGGCTGATGTACAACCCCGCTGTCGACAAAGCCTTCAAGTATTCCACTGCCGACGCCGCGCGCTACGGCACCACCGCGTTTGGCAATGCGCTGCTGACCGCCAAGCAGGTGCTGGAAACCAACATGGGCACGCGTTATATTCAGGTTTCGCTGGGCGGGTGGGATATGCACAACAATATCTACACCGCGCAGGCCGGGCAGAGCTCCATTTTTACGCTGGGCAAAGTGGTGGACGACGCGTTAAGCACGCTGCTTGCGGATCTGAAATCGAACGGCCAGTTGAAGGAAACGCTGATTGTGATGATGGGCGAATTCGGTCGCACGGTGGGCCAGCTTTCGGCAACCGCCGGGCGCGACCACTACTTGCAACAGTTCGTCTTCTTCGCCGGCGGCGGCGTGAAAGGCGGCCGCGCGATTGGCAAGACCGATCCGACGGGCGCCCGCACCGAGGAGTTCGGCTGGTCCGGCGAGCGGGATGTCCGCGTGGAAGATGTGGAGGCCACGATCTACTCCGCGCTCGGCATCAATTGGACCAATATCCGCTACGACGACCCTTTCGGCCGGGGCTTTGAATACGTTCCTTACGCGAACGAGGGACTTTACAAACCGATCCACGAACTTTGGGGCTGACGGAGCTGTTGCTATGCTGGTATTCGAAGCTATATGACGAAGGTTCAACTGCGCTACGAGCTGCTCCGCCCGCTGGACGAGACTCTTCTAAAGCGCATCTCCGACGCGCACGGGATCTACGGATTCCAACGGATCCAAGTCGAGACATCCCTGGACAAGATCACTGTCGAGTACGACGCCTCACGCCTTACGCGGAACGGCGTGGAGGCCAAGCTGCACGGGGCTGGGATTCCGGTAAAGCCTCTTTAATCGCGCTCGATTTTCGCGTCCTGGCGAATGCACAGGCCGCCAATGCAGGCTCGCCACATCCCGTCGGCCGGATGCCGCATTTCCACTCCCGTGCCGGCGGGCGCTTCGTCGCCCAAGCGGGGTCCCCTCCGAAGCCGCCGCCCGCTTTTTCCGCAAACTGCACATAGCCCCAACGCTCGGGCAAGTGCATGTTTACCTTCCCCTGGGGCGACCACACCCAGTTGTCCTCCTTCGTCCCAGGGACACGCCGGTACTTCCCCTCGTGAAGCTCATGCCGCCATTCCACTCGCGAAAAATTCACTCGCCAGACGTGGCCCGCAACCGGCGGCAGCGGCATGCGCGCCGCTTGGCCAAACGCCTTCCATTTCCAGCGTCCAACCTTTGTCGGCCGAGCCGCCGTCTTTATAGGGCTTGGGCAGGAAGAGGTCCCAGCCCGTATTCAACGCGTTCATTTCGAATTCGAAGTATTCGTGGCTGTCGCTGTTCGGGTCGACGAACAATTCGAAATCGTTGTGGTGGAAAATCACCGCGTCGTGCTGGGTCAGCGTGGCCCAGACATGCGGCTCCTCCAGTTCGGCGGCGATGTAAAAATACTCGTCGTCCCACTGCATTTTGGCGCGGGTCCGGAACCGCGGGCGCGGCTTGGCGCTCCCTTCAATGTCGACAAAGTCCGATGTCCACGGCGCATTCCGCCACTGGCCATCGATCCGGCCGTCGATGCGAATGGGGGGTTCGGCGCGGCTGGCAGCGAAATCTGAAGGAGCAGGAAAAATAATCGCACTCTTGATCTTTTACAACTTTTTTACAACTTGCTAACGACCTGCATCGCAAATTCTCATAATCTACCCACATGGAACGGACGACGATGTATCGCGACGAACACCTTTTAATCGAGAATACAGGCCCGGTGGAACTGGATTCCCGCCGGCTGATACTGACCCGCAAGGAGCTCGAACTGCTCACGATGCTCGCCAGCAACGCCGGCGAGATTGTGCCGCGGAACATTCTGCTGCGCACCGTTTGGGGCTATTGTGAAGGCACGCGGACGCGGACGCTGGACGTCCACATCCGCCGCTTGCGCCGGAAACTCGGCGCGTTTGGCGACACGTATATCCAGACCGTTTTCGGCGTTGGATATCGCTTCGAACGCTTCCGCGCCGCGCGGCCGTTAGTGAGGTATTCCTTGTCGGCCTACGGCGCAACGGCGTAATCAGACGGAGCGGCACGCCTCCTGCCGGGTACAATAATAGATTGCCCATGCAGGTTCGCATTGCTCCCTCGAAAGCGCTTGGCGGCGCGATCCGCCTTCCCGGTGACAAGTCGATCTCCCATCGCTACGCCATCCTCGCCGCGATTGCCGAAGGCACATCGACGCTAAGGAATTTCTCCTCCGGTGCCGATCCGCACTCCTCGCTCGGTTGTATGCAATCGTTGGGGATTCGCGTCGAAAAGCTGGACGGCGAGATAAAAGTTTACGGCCAAGGATTGCGCGGTTTGCAGGCGTCAACGGGCCAACTCGACGCCGGCAACTCCGGCTCCACCATCCGCATGTTGAGCGGCATACTGGCCGGCCAGCCCTTTGCCAGCACCATTTTCGGAGACGAATCGCTGTCCCACCGGCCGATGAAGCGAATCATGACGCCGCTGGAAATGATGGGCGCGCGGATTGAAGCTGTTGACGGCACGTATCCGCCGATCACCATTCATGGCACTCGCGATCTGCGCGCGATCCATTACGAGACCCCCATCGCCTCGGCCCAGGTCAAGAGTTGCGTGCTGTTTGCAGGCCTGTCTTGCGAAGGGGAAACCACCGTCACGGAGCCGCTAAAGACGCGCGACCACTCCGAACTCGCCCTCCGTGAATTCGGTGCCGACATTCGAATGGCCGGTCGCACAACCACCATCACGGGCGGCAAGGAACTGCAAGGACGGGAACTCTACGTCCCCGGTGACCTGTCCGGCGCGGCCTTCTTCCTGGTGGCCGCCATGATGAGCGATGACGCGAATGTCGTTCTCTACGACGTCGGCGTGAACCCATCGAGGACGGCGTTGATTGACTTCCTGGCGGGTGGCGGCGGGCAAGTGAAAGTGCTCGATGTCCGGTCGACGGGCGGTGAGCTGGTGGGTGATCTACGCGTGCGGAATTCCAAGTTTCAAGGTGGCGTAATCGAGAAGGGAATGACGGCCGCGTTGATCGACGAGATCCCGGTGCTGGCGGTGCTGGGCGCCACCAGCGAGCATGGTCTAACCGTGCGCGACGCTTCGGAACTGCGAGTGAAAGAGACGGACCGGATTGCCACCGTGGCCGACAATCTCCGCCGCATGGGAATTGAGATTGAAACCTCGGCCGACGGTTTCTACATCCCCGGCAAGCAGACATTTCGCGCCGCGGAAGTGGACAGTTTTGGCGATCACCGCATCGGCATGGCCTTCGCCGTCGCTGGCCTTGCGGCCGTGGGCGGCGACACGATTGTGAATGAGGCCGAAGCGGCCAGCGTGTCTTTTCCGGAATTTTTCGCTACCCTGGAATCCATCCGTACGTAAGAGTGGACGATGAGCGCCGAATCTGAATTGACCGTCGCGGGTTTAGCCCACGACTTGAATAACGTTTTTGAAACGCTTTCGGAAGCGGCGGAACTCCTGTCTTCCGACAGCAAATGGACGAAGCTCGCCAATACCATTCGCCGCAGCGTCCGTCGCGGCGAACGCATCGTCGCGTCGCTGAATGAGACGATCAGCGATCCCGGCGATCTCACCGATATTCTCGACAACGCGGTGCTGCATACCGAGGATGTCCTCAGCTTCACCCGCGGAACGGCCATTCAGTACGCCCGTGATATCGATCCCTGCGTTACGCTTCCCGGTTCAACGGCGGCATGGGAGCGCGTCTTCGTCAACCTGTTTCTCAACGCCGCGCAGGCCAATCCACAAGGCGCGAAAGTGGAAATTGGCGCAACCTGTGCTGGCGGCATCGTCACAGTAACCGTTGCCGACAATGGACCCGGCATCCCCGCCTCCATTCTCCCCACCCTTTTTGAGGCCAACGTGACGACGAAGAAGTCGCGCGGGCGGCGCGGGCGGCGCGGCTTGGGACTACACATCGTGCAGTCGATTGTGGCCGAGCACGGCGGCGCGGTCACGGCGCAGAACCGGCAACCGCTCGGTGCCGTCTTCACCCTGACGCTGCCCCAGGCCGGAGTGTCGTAAACTAGCTTCCTAATGGCAATTGCGATTTTGATCGCCGCGCTCGCGGGCGCGACACTGGCGCTGTTCTTCCAGCCTCGCTGGTGGTTCCCCGACGCCATTTCCGCGCACGCCCGAGCCTACGACTCCCAATTCGCGCTGACGCTCTGGGTCATTGGATGTATCTTCGTTCTGGCGCAGGGTGGCCTCGCGTGGATCGCCTTCCGCTATCGGGATCAAGGCCAGACGCCATCGGCCAACAGCGGCAACAACAGGCTGGAGATCGTCTGGACCGTCGCCACCGCCGCCGTTTTCTTAGCGCTTGCCTTCGCTGGCCAGGGCATTTGGGCGGGCGTGCACTTAGCCGTCGATGATCCGCGCGCTCTGCATGTGGAAGTGATGGCGAAACAGTTTGCCTGGTCGTATCGCTATGCAGGCGCTGACGGCGTGTTTGGCCGCGTTGACATTCGCCAGATTGACGACGCCGGCGGCAATCCCTTCGGCATCGACAGCACGGATCCAAAAGGAGCCGACGACATCACAGCCGCTATTCTCCGCGTGCCCGCCGGCCGGCCCGTGGAGTTGCGCTTAAAAAGCCGCGATGTGATTCACAATTTCTTCGTGCGCGAACTGCGCTTGAAGCAGGACGTGGTCCCCGGCATGACGATCCCTTTGCGCTTCACCGCCGACAAGCCCGGCACCTACGAAGTGCCCTGTTCGGAGCTCTGCGGCCTGGGCCACCATCAGATGCGCAGCGCGCTGGTAGTGATGCCGCCGGACGCTTACGAAGAATGGCTGCAAGAGGCGCGGCAGAAAGTCGTCCTGCCGTGACGATCTTCTCGACGGACCACAAAGTGATCGGCAAACAGTACATCGGGCTGGCCCTTTTCAGCGTGCTGCTGGGCATCGTTCTTTCGCTTGTGATGCGATTCCATCTGGTGCATCCGGACGCGAAGGTGAAGCTGTTCGGCGCACTGTGGCCCGATGGCGCGCCGGGGGGGCAAATGACGCCCGAACTTTATCTGTCGCTGATGACCATTCACGGCACGATCATGGTGTTTTTCGTGCTGACAACCGCGCCGCAATCTGGTTTCGGAAACTATTTTCTTCCGCTGCAAATCGGCGCGCATGACATGGCGTTTCCCGTCCTGAACATGCTGTCGTTCTGGACCACCGCGCTCTCTCTGCTCACGCTGCTTGCCGCGTTCTTCGTCGAGGGCGGCGCGCCGCTCTCCGGCTGGACGGCGTATCCGCCGCTCTCCGGCCTGGGCCGAATCACCGGACCCGGCCAGGGATTGGGCCAGGACTTGTGGATCCTCTCCATCGCCCTCTTCTGCGTCGCCAGCCTGATGGCCGCCATCAATTTCATCGTCACTATTATTGAACTGCGCGCGCCGGACATGGGCTATTTCGACATGCCGCTCACGTGCTGGGGCTGGTTCGTCACGGCGTTGATCAGCCTCTTCGCCTTCGCCGTGCTGCTGGCGGGCGGCATTCTTCTTTTGCTGGATCGCACGGCGGGAACCAGCTTCTTCGTTCCCGGCGGGCTCATTGTCAATGACCAGATTCAGACGCGCTCCGGCGGCTCTCCGATTCTCTTTCAGCATCTCTTCTGGTTCTTCGGCCACCCGGAGGTCTATATCGCCATCCTGCCGGGAATGGGTCTCATCAGCACGATTTTGAGCACCTTCAGCGGCAAGAAGGTATTCGGCTACAAGGCCATGGCGATCGCGCTGCTGGCCATCGGCGGGCTGGGATTCGTCGTGTGGGGCCACCACATGTTCATCAGCGGCATGAGTCCCTATTCCTCCATCGCCTTCAGCGTGCTGACGCTCGCCGTCGGCGTTCCCAGCGCGGTGAAAACGTTCAACTGGCTCGCCACGCTTTGGGGCGGGCGGTTGCGCTTTACGGCGGCCATGCACTTCGCGCTCGGCTTCGTGTCGATCTTCATCACCGGCGGCATCACAGGCCTTATTCTCGGCCAGCCCGGCCTCGATATCTACTTCCACGATACGTATTTCGTCGTCGCCCATTTCCACCTCATCATGGGCGTCGCCGCCATCTTCGCCATCTTTGCGGGGCTTCATTATTGGTTCCCTAAAATGTACGGCCGCTTTCTGCATGAGGGCCTCGGCAAGTTGCATTTTTACATGACTTTCATTGGCGTTTACGCGGTTTTCGTGCCGCTGCATTTCGCGGGCTTCGTTGGCAACCCGCGCCGCTATCCGGACTTCAAGGAATACGAATTTCTGAAGGCCGTGATGCCACTGCATATCGGCGTGACGCACGCGGCCTATTTCCTGGCCGCCGCGCAACTCATCTTCCTGTTCAACTATTTCTGGAGTCAACGCCGAGGCGCGGCGGCGCCGGCGAATCCCTGGGGCGCGACTACGCGGGAGTGGCGCGATGACTAACACCGCCCGCGCCGGCCAGACGCTGCTCATCGCGGCCAGTTCCATGTTCTTCGCCGCCTTTACCAGCGCAATGGTTGTCCGGCGCGGCCTCAGCGGCGATTGGATCGCGCCGCCGTTGCCCGCCTGGATTTGGGCGACGATGCTGCTAGGCCCGCTGGCGAGTTGGCTGGTCCAACGCGGCCAAATCAAATCGGCCATGGCCGCGGGCGCAATGCTGGTCGCCTCGCAGTTGGCGCTGTTATCCAACCTCCGCATGGCTGTGATCGGCGAAGCGTTTTGCGCCGTGTTGATCGCGGCCCATGCCGCCCATGCCGCGGCCGGCGTCGCCGCTCTCGGCCGCTTCGGCGCGCGCGCGGGCCTTTTCTGGCATTTCGTTGGCGCACTCTGGATCTACGTGCTGTTCCTCTTCGGAGTGTGGGCATGAATCCGGCGGGCGCGAAAACGCTGGGCATGTGGCTGTTCGTGCTCAGCGACCTGCTGACGTTCGCGACGCTGCTGGTGATCTATACCGCCTTGCGCCTCGCCAATCCCGATTGGCCCAAACCATTCGCCCTATCGCCCTCCATTGTCTACGCGACCATCATGACCATCGTCCTGCTTGCCTCCAGCCTGACGATGGTATGGGCCGTGGACGCCATGGGGAAGAACGACCGCAAGCGCGCCGTGCAATGGCTGCTGGCAACCATTCTCGGCGGCGCGTCGTTCATCGCGCTGCACCTCACCGAGTGGCGGCATCTCATTCAAATCGATAAAATCACGCCCGCGTCCAGTCTGTTCGGCTCCGTCTTTTTTGGCGTTACCGGGCTGCACATGGCGCATGTCGCCGCTGGGTTGATCTATCTCACCGTCCTCGCCACAGGCGTCGCGCGCGGTAAATTCTCCGCCGAAGACATCGAAACCGGCGGCCTGTATTGGCACTTCGTGGATCTGGTTTGGATGTTCGTCTTCCCGCTGGTCTATTTGATGGCGGTGAAGCCATGAGCTACGTCGCCGTATGGATCGCGCTCGTTCTGCTTACTTTGGCCGAGGTTAGCTTGGCGTGGGTGCGAACCGCGCCGGCGTTAATGCTGGCGCTGCTGCTGATCCTCTCATTCGCCAAGGCCGCGCTCATCGCCTGGTACTTCATGCATCTGAAGACGCGCCGGCCAAAGCCTTTGACGCTGTTAATCCCCGCCCTCTTCCTCTGTATCGGGCTGTTGCTCGCGCTGCTCCCCGATGGCCTGCGGGTTTGGACTTTACGATGAAACTCTCCACGGCCGTCCTATTTTTTTCGATACTTGCCAGCGGCCAGTGCGCTATGTGTTTCCGCACCGCCGAATCGCAGACGCGGGCCCGCGCGGAAGCGCTGAACCGAGGCATCGTAATCATGCTCGTCCCATTAGCCGCCGCCGTTGGGGCCATCGGCTATCTGGCTTACAGGCGCCGCGCGCGCACGATCTGAATCGCCGGTTGCAACGTCTGCCCCGCCGTCGGCGCAATCGGGTATCTGGCGTTCAGACGGTGCCCTTGCATGATCTCAACCTCCCCGGTAACCATGCGGACCCTTCTCGTTGCCGTCACACTTGGGCTATGCTATAAACAAGACGCATGAATGACGGCCCGATCATACGTAAGTACACCAACTTCGACGACATGAAGGCTGATGAATACCGGTACTGGCAAAGTCGGCCCGCGCATGAGCGGCTGGACGCCGTTGAGGAAATGATTCAGACCGCCTACGCACTCAAAGGTTGGAAAATAGAGCCGGATGTACCAAGACTACAAAGACCTTTTGTTCGCCTTCCATGCCCGTGGCGTTAAATATCTCATCGTGGGCTGATACGCCGTCATCTTTCACGGACAGCCCCGCTTTACGAAGAACATCGACCTTCTCATCAAAGCAGACCTCTCGAATGCGCAGGCGACGTATGCCGCCCTCGCCGAGTTCGGCGCGCCGCTCCAAGGCATTCGCCCGGAAGACTTCGCGGAGCGCGGCAGTTTCTTTCGTTTTGGACGTGATCCGTACGGCTTCGATATTCTTCCCGACATTCCCGGCATCGATTTCGACGCGGCATGGGACCGGCGTATTGAGTCGACGATTGATCCAGAAACCGGGCTGAAGGCATTTTTCATTTCGCGCGACGATCTCATAATGGCCAAGCTGGCAGCCGCGCGACCGCAAGACCTCGCCGACGTTGACGCCATTCGCAAAACGGCGGAGAGCCAACGGCCAGAGGCAAAAAAAATGCCTTCGGAACCGGACGGCCCAAGTGAGTAAGCCGCACCGGGAATTCCCGGATTTAAACGTCCGGTACGTCGCCAGCGACTGCCGCTGGGAGAGACTACGGCTACGTCAAATCACGGTTTTCGTCGTACGCTCCAGCGGAACCGGCGCGTACTGGACCGACCCTTTTCGCGTGGACCCCTGGATCACGCCGATTCGAATCTCATTATCCGGCTGGTTGTCCGGCGTCACCGTGCGATGAAACTGCCCGCCGTCGTAGGCTCCCGCTTCCGCGTAACGAAGGAAATTCGCCGCTGTGACCGGCGCGGCGACGATGTCAATTTCGATGATCAAGGTCCCCAGCGGCGTCTCCAAAGCCACTTTTGGCAGGGCTTTCGCGAGCTCCGGACCCGTCAAACCCCCACCGAATGGGGGTTTGACGGGCTGCATTGCAAAAAATCAGCGAAAAATGGGCGTTTCAGACATATTTTCTCTTTACAGTCGCATTCCAATTCTCGTATGATCGGAACAACGCTCGTCGCCACAACATTTTGTAGAATAAATGGTTTGGGTGCCGGGGGCGCATCGTTCGGGAGAATCCGTTTTAGTTTAGTAAGGAGATCAACATGGCTGCTGTTCGCATGACGCAGACTCAACTCGTTAAGGCCCTCGTCGAAGGTGTCGAAGGGTCCACCAGCAAGCAGATAAAAGCGATGCTGGCCGCTTATTCCGAGATTGCTATCAAGGAAACGAAGAAGAATGGCGTATTCGTTCTTCCTGGCCTTGGCCGCCTCGTCCGCCAGGAACGCAAAGCACGCATGGGCCGCAATCCGGCGACCGGCGCCGCGATCAAGATCCCGGCCAAGAAAGTCGTCAAGTTCCGTGTGGCGAAAGCCGTCAAGGACGCGATCGTTCCGCCGAAAATCAAGAAGTAGGCTCGCCCCGCTTCGATTGCAATGAGAAGCCCGCCGGTAACCCGGCGGGCTTCTTGTGTCGGTACCGATTTCTTTTCGCTCAGCGTGCGAGCGTCCGGAGGAAGCCTGTTAGGCCTGCTTCTTTTCCTCGGTGGGCGGTTTCTGTTCTTCTTTGATGGCGTTCTTGAAGTTTTTGATACCTTCCCCTAATCCCTTTGCCATTTCGGGAATCTTCTTGCCCCCAAAAAGCAGCAAAGCAATCGCGAGGATGATAACGAGCTCCATAGGCCCAATTGAGCGTCCCATACGGCCTCCTTCTGAATACAACTATCATTATAGAACCCTTTGGCCCCCGTCAACTGACCCCGATCCAAAGGATTGGAGATAAAAGCCAAATGGCAGCGAAGAAAAAGACGCAAAAACCAGACGCCGGCAAGACCGTTCGCCGCGTCGCGCGCAACGTCATCGGCATCGTGAAGGCCGCGCGCCCCATGGAACCCGATTCCCGCAAGAAAAAGCCAAAGCACAAGAAGGAAGTGGGGCCGGACACGGAGGCATGACTACAGCGCCGTAACCGGGCACCCGCCCGAAGGCGGGGACGATGATGCCTCGCCCGATGGCGGCGGCGCAGAACACCGCCTAGTGGATTCGTAATGATTGCGAAGTGCTTTGACAACTACTCCGGCAGCCCGACGCTTTTCCGAAGGGTCTTCACTCGCGGATCACCGCGAAGCAGGGCGAACTCCGGCGAGTTGAGTGCCCGGCCTACCCGTAAGCGTACCCGAGGTATTGCGTCTTGCGTGTACCGAGTATCTGGATTGCCTCGCCAATCCTCCCCTGAGCCAATGTCACGCGGACCAGACACTGCGTGTCCGCTGCCGCCTTTTGGCAATGGCCGCCCGCGTCCTCATACCGGCTGGCTGCCAGAAGTGCCCAAGCCAAACTGGACTGTATGAAGGGAGAGCGCGGATCGCTCTTCTCCGCAATCTGCATCTCAACGGCGAAGTACCCATCCCCGCCCAATGCCACTTACTTTGTGCTGCAAAGTCGCATTGGATTGGCTAATCATGGGAATTCTTTGGCGCGTGATGTTCACCAGGTTTG